>JAIBCA010000146.1 GCA_019694345.1 Pyrinomonadaceae bacterium
GCCAAAGCCCTGCCCTTTACCGCAGCAATAACAGGCTGACGAACGCGGCGGATCAGCTTGTACAATTCCCCAAGCGACCGCGCGTCTTCAAGATTCTCTTCGTGCGTCGCAGCGGCGATCTTCTGCAACGCCGAAAGATCCGCCCCCGAACAAAAGTCCTTGCCCGCACCGCGAATGACTATGCACTTCACGCTCTCGTCAGCATCAGCATCGCTCAAAGCGGCTTTGAGGTCAGCGATAAGCTCATCATTCAACGCATTGCGTTTATCAGGACGATCGAGCGTTATCATCCGTATCTGGCTCTCTGTTGAAACAAGAATTGTATTCATTAACGTTAGTACCGATCCGATCTAATTAATAATTAGTAATTAGGTAATTAGTAATTATTTCTTTGAAGAAGAAAGTATCGATGAAATGACCTTTACGAGTTCGAGGCGGTCGTTTTCGATCGAATTGTATTCGTACTCGGTCAATATCTCGCCGTGAAACAGGACCAACAACCAGTATTCAGTTTCTAATGCCCGGCGGCGAGCAATGCCGAATTCCGAAATGAACACTTCACGATTTTCAGCTCCGACCGCTGCTTTGACGTGCCGGCCGATATTCGTGCCGGAAATTAGCAATTCCTTTGACAATACGAACTCGCGCTTGTCCTCATTGAGATAATGGCACAGTTTAACGATCCGCAGTGCAAAATCGAGAGATTTGTCGAGAACAATGTTATTTGTTGGTTCGGCCATAGCGTCGCGACGCAGCTAAAAGAGCTTGGCGGCCTTGTCGATCTCGGCGGCAAAGCGTTCGAGCGTCGCGGCGACGACCATGATCTGCTCGCCAGCCTCTTTCCAGTCACGCTGTTCGATTGCTTCGCGTACGCCGGGCAGTGTCTTGACGCCGTAACCGGTGTAAAATCCGGGCGCATAGATCTGATGGCGAAACCAATCGCGTCTGGGCAGGCCGTTAATGCTGGTCAGTGAGCGTTCGGTATTGATCAATATCTCGTCAAGCTGCTTTTGCGTGCCCGCGGGGGCATTCTTTCCGGCGGAGGCCTTTTGATACGCGGCGGCACTTGCCTGCAGCCGCTTAAGGGCGTTCTGCAGCGGCGTAAAATCGATCTTTGGCACTTCCCCCTTGGGGGACGGCATCACGAACGTGTCTCTTGGATCCTGCACCGCCCTGAGCATGCCGCTTTCGATCAGTTTATTGGTCAACAGTGTATCCTCACGCATCGTGTCGGTCAGACGCGTAACCTCATTGACGTACGTGCCGATCGTATCAGCAAAGTTTGTAAATTCGAACGGCAACGTGTCAGCATTTGCGAGGCGCAGCACCGCACGCCCGCACACTTTCGAAAGTGTGACGCCATATGCAAAATCCGTGTCGCCGAACCTCAGATAGTGATCGATCGAATCGTATATCGAATGATATGATCCGCCGCCGCTCTCGCCGCCAAACCCCAAATTCAGCGACGCGATGCCCATGTGCTGCAGGAACGGCGTAAAATCCGAACCCGATCCGAGCGCTCCGATCCGCATATCTGGCCTTTCTGCGGCTTCCCGGCGGGCCGCGGTGCCGCCCGACACTATTTGCTGAGCCCTCGCACGTTCCCAAACAGACATATTCATCTGCGGATCGCGGACGTCGCGCGCGACATCGTTAATAAATCGTTCGAGAGTATGTGAACCTCCCATTCCGAGAAAGCCGCGGCCGTTCGAGTCGGTATTGATGTAAACGGCGGCCTTTTTACTCAATTCGGCAGCGTGTGTCTCAACCCACTCGGTCGAGCCCATAAGGCCCTGTTCCTCGGCATCCCACGCGGCATAGACGATGGTTCGCTTGGGCCGCCAACCCGCCTTTGCAAGCTCGCCGATGGCCCTCGCCTCTTCCATCTCGGCGACGAGGCCGCTGATCGGGTCGTCGGCTCCGTTCACCCAGGCGTCGTGATGGTTGCCCCGAATGATCCATTGATCGGGGAACACGCTGCCCGGCATTTTTGCGATCACGTTGTTGATCGTCTTGATGTCCCAATTGAATTCGAGTTTGATCCGAACGGTCGGCGTCTTGCCGCCGAAGTGATAGGTGAGCGGCAGAGCTCCGCGCCACGGTTCAGGCACAACGTCGCCATCGAGATTCTTCAGCAGCGGAGCGGCGTCGGCGTACGAAATGGGCAATACCGGTATCTTGGTCAGCGTCTCGGCGTCCTTTAATGCGATGCGTCTGGCGTCCTTGGTCGCACCGACCCCTTTGGTCAGCGGATCGCCGGGATACAGCGGCATATCCATCACCGAACCACGCTGCACGCCATTCTCGTTCCTGAAAGCACCTTGAGGATAGACGTCGCCGACATAATAGCCGTCATTCTTTGGATCCGAGTAAATGATGCTGCCGATGGCTCCGCGTTCGGCAGCGACCTTGGGCTTGATCCCGCGCCAAGCTCCGCCGTAGCGTGAGATAACGATCTTGCCCTTCACGCTAATGCCGCGGCGGTCCAGTTCGTCATAATCGGCCGGCGTGCCGTAATTTACATACACGAGCGGCCCGGTAACGTCGCCGTCGATCGAGTACGCATTGTAGGATGGCAGCTGCTCGTCTTGCTGGCCGGAGGTCGAATCCTCCTTTAGTGCGGGCTCGTTGAGCTTGAGGGTAAATCTCTCCGGAGCCGTCATCTCGACAAGCCTCGTTTTCGGCGTCGGGAACAGCACGTCAAAGGATTCGATCTTGGTATCAAATCCCCATTTCCGGAACTGATCGGCCATAAACTCGGCGTTCGCCTTGCCTGCCGCCGAACCGGTATAATGTGGACGCGCAGCGAGCCTCTTCATCCAGTCTCGCAGGTTTTCGGCCTTGAGCGAGGCGTCAAACCGCGCTTCGATCTCTCTTTGTTCCCTAGTTCCGGCCGCCGAGAACCCCATCAAAGTTCCGTTGCCAGCCGACATTGATTGTGCCGCAACCGAGGCCGCTAAAAATAAACCGACCGCCACTCTAAACAATTTGCTTTTCATTGTATCTACACACCTTCGTTCACGACCGTACTGAAAACGTCCCAAAGATGATCAAATGCCCACTCAAACATAAATCGGAACTATCCCGCCCGTGATCGCGAGATAAAATAAACGGAATGGTCGGTTGGAAGTAAGAACGCGTCACTGACGCTGTTCAAACGCCCAGCTTTTCGGCCTCGTCACTCGATAGATCAACCCACATCCGAAGAAGGGCGGTGGAAAATGTCTTTCCCTGTGCATCCGTCATTAGGCTGCGAGTGCCGCCGCCGCCGAGACTCTCGTGCAGGAGAAAGTTGAGAGCCGCGAGATTGGGCAGTTCGAATCGCTCTACCGGCCCTTTAACCATCGGGCCGAAGTGTTCCTTGACCCGTTCGGCCGTCACTTCGCGTACCAGGATCGGATAGATCTCGGGGCTCAGTGCTATCAGCCCGACGTTCGCCGTATCACCTTTATCGCCGGACCGGGCATGTGCCAGTTTAAGTAAAGAAACTTTCATTTTGTTTGAAACAATAGGCCGCGGGGCCATCGGACTTATTAGATCACCCGTATATTAGAATTATCTTCGGGTACTAAATCAAGTCAAACGCGAAAAATTGCAAGCAATCTGAGCCCGGACGTCCAACCGCTTGTACTATCAGCATCGAATCAGCGATCGAATACGATTTTTGTCCAAAACCGGAGGGCGAGCCTAACACGATTGACGCCGAACCGAAGCCCAAGGGTCATTTTAGCTTCGCCAATGCCGCCACCGCCTGCTTTCGATAACTGACGATCGCCGTCGACCGGATGTTTTCCGTCGCCGCAAGAAAATCCTGAAAGTTACGCCGGGCTTCAGCGTTGTTGCCCAATTCCGAGTAGAGGAGCCCAAGCCGGAAATAGACCGCCTTTGAATCACCGAGCATCTCGCGTCCCGCCTGATCGCGTGCACCGACAAGTTCATTGAGGGCCTCCTGCTTTCTGCCCTGAACGTAAAGCACGACAGCGAGTTTTTCGGTCAGGGTCGCCGAGTAAATGGGGAGAACGCGGCGGCCCTCACGGAAGGTCGCCTCGGCAGATGCGGCGTCCCCATACTTGTCATAAGCCAGACCCAGCGTCTCATAACCCTGAAACAATGTATAAGCGTTGATCTGTTCGAGCGGTGTCTTCGTGACGACGGCAGCGTCTCGGATCGCTTCGTCGAGCCTCCCGGCGGCAATGTAGCCTCGAGCTCGTCCCATCAATGCGATCGGCGTCGGATCGATCGCGATCGAACGATCGTATGCATCGAGCGACTCGGCTGTTGCTCCGCCGGCGGCAAGCGCAGCTCCGAGTTGACTCCAATTAAATGCAGATCGGTCGTCAACGGTCACCGCGTGCTTCCAAAGGCTGAGTTCGTCTTTCCACGTCTGCCCGTAGGTGACGGTCTTGAGCCCCAAGGCGACGGCAACTATCGCGAACAAGACAACGAACACGGGTTCAAAACGCTCGCCGACAGCCCGCCGCAGAACGAATTCGGCAAATATCGTGATCGCTGCAGCGGCTCCCAGCAACGGCAAGTACAGATATCGGTCATGGACGATCTGCTCCGGAATAAAAGCCCCGATATTTAACGCCGGAAGCAGGGGCAACGCAAAAAGGCCGATCAATAACGGCCAATAGGAGGCTTTTCGCCACAGAAAAACGATCAATGCCCCGGCCGCCAACACGATGATCAGCGGCAGTATGAAATTTACGGATCCAATCTCTCCGGCGGCGCGTAACGGGTAATTGGTGGCGAGGGTGATCGGCAATACGGTCTGTTTGAGATAGAACGCAATAACTGAGGGTATGGAAAGTAACGTCTGCGCAAGACCCGCGGCATTTTCCGCCGGTCGCGAAATTGTCCCAAGTATCGCCCATCTAGTAAAGAAATATGCCGTGCCGAGGGCTGCAGCGGAACCGAACAGTGCCAGAAACGGCCTTGCATTGGACCCGCCGCCGCCACGGTACCGCCAAAGCAGATAGAAAAGCGGAAGACACAATAACGCGACCTCCTTCGCACCCAAAGCAATGCAAAATAGTACGAGCGACCCCGTGATATTCAGATAGTCGGGCCGTTCGCCGCCGCGGCAAAATTCCCGGTCGGCGAGTATCAGCGAACCGAGCATCCCAACCCCGAACAGCAGATCGGGTGAGCCAGCTATCCACGCAACCGATTCGGTATGGACCGGATGAACAGCGAAGATCACCGACGCGAGACACGCCGTGATCGCAGCAAAGCCGATTCGACGAAGGAATATGAAGCCTAGAAGACAAACGCCGACATGCAGTACGAGATTCACCACGTGCCAGCCGAGCGGTGACGGGCCAAATGCCCAATAACAAAAGATATTCAGTGCCGTGAATGTAGGGCGCCAATAGTTGCTCGCAGCTATTGTCCCGTCTCCTTTGAATGCCCAAACATCCGAAGTGAGCGCCTTCGCATACAGCCCGGGATTCTGTATCAGCGGATTTTCAAGTATTTGACGATTGTCATCGTATACAAAATTGCCGTTGAGCGTGGACGCGAACACCGATATCGCGGCGACCGCGATTACGATCAGGTACTTGAACTCGGTCTTTAGGCTAAAGTTTTCCATCTTTTATCGATCGTATCGCGGCAGCTAGCGGCTCAGTCGAAACGCTGTCAACCAGGCCGAGCCCGAGAGCCTCGGCCGCGGTAACGCGCCGTCCGGTAAAGAAGATCTCTATCGCGGCCGCCTCGCCGATCAGCCGCGGCAACCGTTGGGTGCCGCCCCAACCGGTTATGATACCAAGGGTCGCTCCGGGATGCGCAAACAACGCATTTGGCGAAGCAATTCGCCTTGTGCAGGCCAGGGCGAGATCGAGCGCCCCGCCAAAGCAAAAACCATTGACCGCCGCTACGGTCGGACAATGAAGTTCCGACACCTTTGACATAAGCGTCTGGCCGCGGAGCGCGAATTCACGTGCCGTTTCGGCCGTGACCCCGGCGATCTCCCGCAGGTCGGCCCCCGAGGCAAAGACGTCGCCCATTCCGGTGAAGATCAGTCCGGCAACGGCCGAATCGGCACCGATCGCGTCGACCGCCGCATGCAGATCTTCGAGCACCGAGATCGACAGCGGGCTGCGTATCTCCGGACGCGAAAATCGTATTACTTTCAGGTCGCCGACAATTTCAATAATAGATCCGTTAGACATTTATTCGCGTTGGACAAATAATAGCTATATGTTCCGCACAAACAAAGCCCACCCGTGGCACGGCATACCGATCGGCGACGGCGCACCACAGGAAGTTTCGGTCTTTATTGAGATCGTGCCGCGTGACACGGTCAAATATGAGGTCGATAAAGAGACGGGTTATTTAAAGATCGACCGGCCGCAGCAGTACTCGAATGTTGTTCCGGCGAACTACGGCTTTATCCCCCGGACCTATTGCGGCGAAGGGATCGCAAACCTGGCGAGGGCGAAATCCTCGACTCCGATCACCGAAGGCGACCATGACCCGCTGGACATACTCGTGTTGTCAGAACACCACATTCCGCGCGGAGATATTATTTTGAAGGCGATACCGATCGGCGGATTTTGCCTGATCGACGGCGGTGAGGCGGATGATAAGATCATTGCCGTGCTCAAGGGCGACAAAGTGTTTGAGCAATATACCGAGATCCATCAGTTGCCGAAAGGAATTTTGGAGCGTTTCGAACACTACTTTTTGACCTACAAATCGCTGCCCGATGCTCCAAATGTTTGCGAGATCGCATATTCGTACGGCAAGGATGGGGCACACCGCGTGATCGAAACGTCGATCGCTGATTATGCCGAACTGATGAAAACCGAGCTCGGATCCGAGTGATCCGGATATCAAATTGCTCCGTTTCGATCATCGAACCAACGCTGTTATATCGGCAGTTTCGCCTTGAGGTACGCCATGCCAAGCTTGGCGGCGAACGGCACCGCCTTTTTCATTGCCTGGCCGGTCAGCTTTAAGGCATAGCCGGAGATCGCCGGCGTTGCTTTGAGCAGCAGCGGTTTCGCCACGCTGACGAGCAGCGGCTTTGCGACGTCTTTTGCCGCTATCTTGGTGGTGGCCCATGCAACTTTCGCCGCTGAACCAACAACCACGACAGTCACCTTACCCGCCCCATTTGCGATGGTCGAGATCACGGAGTCGCTTTTGCTGGATGATGACCTTTGGGCGCTGGCAACGGCGGTAAATGCAAAAATGCAAAGACAAATAGCGGCAGTTTTGAAGAATGTGGTTCTCATTATGTTGGCGGGTTCGAGAGAAAGCGGGACATCGCCGCAGGACGCGACAACACTATGATATCGGTTTGGGGCAGAAATTGGAAGATGTTTTTTGCCATATGGCGGCAAGGTGCTGGCCACGGCAAAGCAAGAGCTTAATATCAGGGGGCAAAATTGTACATTATTACACCCGACACCTTGACCGGTTGGCCGGCAAGCTTAGTCGGACTGAATTTCGCACTGCACGCAGCGGTGCGTGACGCAAACTGCAGGACAGGGAGGCCCGATATCGCCTGGGCTCTGATCACAGAGCCGTCTTCGCCGATCAATATCTGAACGCCGACAGTTCCGCTGGCGCGGGTCGATCTGGCTGCAGCCGGATACTCCGGCCTTGGCAGGGATATCGCCTTTCCGTTCACGACCCCGCCTGATATTAATTTTGCTTTGTTTTCGCCGGCGGCACCTGGTTCGTTCGTCGAACCGCTTCGGGCCGACCGCCCGATCTTGATCGAAAGCCCGATCCTCGAGCTGACGGGCTTGCCGTTGCTGATCGCGGGCGAGAACTTGTATTGACGCACAGCCTTCTCGATATTTCTCATCACGGCATCGACGCGCTTGTCCAGATCTGCCGAACACGGCCATTCGGGCCCGACGTAAACCGATGCCTGTTCGACATCTCCGCCCTTGCTGATCTCGACAGCGATCTTCACTGTGCCGTCAATGCCTGCGGCCTCGTCCTCAGCAGAAATACTGAATTCCGCCGCCGACAGAATGACCGGGTCTGAATCGGGCGGCGTCTGGCCAATGCCGGATACAGATATGAGCGAGACCAGGATAAACGCGAAAACAACCGAGTGCTTCATAAGATATTTGCGACCGATCCGCCCGCCGGCAGCGGGAGCCGATCTTCAAATGTTAACCTGAAAAGCGAGAAGTTGAAAACAAAAAAGAGCAGGACCGCCAACAAAGCCGAGGAAACATGAATAACTCCAGCCTTGATATGCAAACGCACGTGCGATCCTGCTTGCGATGAGAAAAGCGCTAATCATCGGCAAACTCCGAAAATAAGTTCAATATGCCGGGTTACAGTGTTCCGGGCAAATCGGCGGTCTATTCAAGCCCGATCTGGCAGAACGAATGCCCCGATATGCGGCGAATTTGTGTTGAGACAGGTCTCCAGAGCGAGGATAAGCGAATCCCGAAGAACCTCGGGCGTAACGATCGCATCCACAAGCCCGCGAGCGGCGGCGTGTTTAGCGTCCAGTTCGCGGTCATAGGTCTCGCGCACTTTCTGCATCTCTTCAAGCATTTCGGGCGGAGGCTCTTTGCCATCTTTCTTGAGCTTCTCGATCTGGGTGCCGTAGATCGCGACAGCGGCCGAATCGCCCTCCATCACCCCCATTCGGCCGGTTGGCAGTGAAAAAATGAAATCCGGATCGAATCCTTGCCCCGCCATTGCATAGTAACCGGCTCCGGACGCGTGATTGATGGTGAGGACGATCTTTGGCACCTCGGCGGTGGCCATCGCCTCGACGAACTGGGCTCCGGCCCGGATGATACCGCTATGTTCGGCCTCGGCGCCGACCATAAAACCAGAAACATCCTGAACAAATAGCAGCGGCGTCGAATGACGATTGCAATTTTCGATAAAATAGGCTGTTTTCTCGGCAGACTCGGTGTAAACGATGCCGCCAAATCGCGGCGGCGAGCCGGGCTTGCCCTTAGACATTCCCCGAGAGTTGGCGATCACACCGACAAGAATGCCGCCGATCCGTGCCGTTCCGCAGATCATCTCCCTGGCATAATCCGCCTGAAATTCATCAATACCGCCCTCGTCAAGAAAAGTACTGAGGACAGCATACATGTCATACGGTGCACGATGGTCGTCGGGCAGGAGACCATAAAGCTCGGCGGCATCGGAGGCTGGCGGCCGCGGCTCCTCGATCGACACGCGACTTGACGCCTTCGCCGGCAATTCGCTCACCAACTGACGGATCTTTTCCAAACAAGCCTTGTCGTCGGGTGTACGAAAATGAGCAACGCCGGAAACGGCGTTATGTGTCATCGCTCCGCCAAGTGTCTCATTGTCGATGCTCTGACCGGTCGCCCCTTTGACCAGATTGGCTCCGCCGAGGCCCATAAAGCTGGTTCCCTCGACCATCAGGATCACGTCGCTCAAGGCTGGGAGATAAGCTCCGCCGGCGACGCACATTCCCATTACGGCGGCGATCTGCGGCACTTTCAGGTATCGACGCATGATCGAGTTGTAATAAAAAATGCGTGCCGCTCCGTACTGCCCGGGAAAGACGCCGCCCTGATAAGGCAAATTCACACCGGCACTATCGACCAGATAGATGATGGGCACGCGGTTTCGCATCGCGATCTCCTGGGCTCGCAGGATCTTCTTGATCGTTTCCGGATACCAGGCTCCGGCCTTTATGGTCGCGTCATTGGCCACTATCACACATTCTCGGCCCTGTACCTTTCCGACAACGGTCACGACAGCGGCAGCCGGCGCCGAACCTTCATATTCGTCGTATGCGACAAGCAGCCCGATCTCTTGTGAATACGCTCCGGGATCAAGCAAAATGTCGATCCGCTCGCGGGCGGTGAGCTTTCCCTGCTTGTGGATGCGATCGATCTTATCGACGCCGCCGCCGAGTTTGAGTGGTCGCTCAAGTCCGAGGTATTCGTCGGTTAACTTTCTTAGGCGTGAAGATGTCATTGAGATCATGAGGTGAGCGCCAAGTCGGCCTTCATTGGCGGACCGGGCAACTACTTGTTACTGATAATGAATGTCGGGACCATACCGCCGCCCGAGGAAACGTTTGCAAGTTCGGTGGTCGAAAGCCGTGTAAACGCCGAACCGACCTCGCCAAGGAACAACAAGGGGTCGAGATCGACAAGCTGTTCGACCATTTCCCAGTGCCCTTCGCGATCGGTCAGCATCGGGAAAAGCTCCTTCGCGGTCCTCACCCGTTCCTGCACGAGGTAATCGCCGTCGGCAAGCGCCGCCTCGATGGCCGCATCCCATTCGGCCGCCGTTGAATTCCAGCCGATAAATATGCCGTTGCCGCCGTAATCGTCGTTGGGCTTAAGAACGAGTTTATGCGAATTGGCCCGTGTCCATTCAACCAGATCGATTGTCTCGCCTTGGTTCTCGGTGTGCTCATCGCGGAAGACCCGTGTCCAAGGAATGTGCCTGGCGATCGCCTCCAGTTCGCGTTCGTTGAAAAGATACCTGAACCGTTCGTTCGTAAGCACCGCAAACACTGCCTTCTTGTGGACCAATTTGCCGCGAAAGCTATTGACCATACATATGGCGCCGGCGCGGTACGCATCCAGCAGGTCGGGCTGTTCCTCCATGATAGGGAGATATTCATTGACCAGCAGCCGCTTGTAAACGATATCGATCCCGACGCCGTTACAGGTCAGCCGCGTACCGTCGAAATGCAGTTCGTCCGGCGAGCAAATGATCGACTCATAACCGTTCGCCTCAAAAAAGTCGTGGAAAAGCTCAAACTCCTTAATGGTCGGCAGCCCCTTGAGATCGACGATCGCGATCACCGGCGACCGCTCTATCGTACCGCCGCAAAACTCGGTGTAGCACGAGATAAGGACGTCGAGCAGCTTCGACGAACCCTCAAGCTTGCGAAAGTTGTAACGTTCGGCAAACTTCTCCATCACCGGAAGCCGGGAAAAGATCTCGGACGCCGAGTCGGAAAATGCAATACCCGCGGGACTTTCACCGTTCAGTTCGACAAAGCTATAACTGTCGTCAATAAGAAAAGAATCGAGCCTCGACGTCGGCGAGACGTGCGAGTAGCCGGGATCGATCTTGATCAACTCACGTTCGACAGGTGTCACGCCCAATTCGTCAAGTATGCCATCGTCTGTGATCGCCGCGTCCTTGACCTTTTGCAGCGACCCGAAGATCGTGCGGCATGTCGTATTGACCATTGCCCAATCATCCTCGGTCACAAAATGCGGTCTCAGATACGGTGCCAGCCGGCGGCCGCCAAAGATCAACTTTGAGCTCTCAAGCTGCTCGTCGAGCATCTTTTGCGAAGCCGCAGCCAGTTCGGCATCGGCAAGCAGTGAATGATAAAAGGCAACGGCTTCCTTCAGCATAAGATCCTATTTAGACATGCTCAAGATCTCTTCGAATTCATCTTGCGTGACCGCGATGACGGATAGTTGAGATTGTTTGATTAGTCCGAGATTTGCCAGCGCAAGGTTGGCTTTGATGTCGGCCAACCCGACCGGTTTTTTCAGCTTTTTCACCGGCGACAACTCGACCGCAACCCATCGTGCGTCATCGATCGTAGGATCCGGAAATGCGGGTTTTGTTACCTTCGCGATCCCGACGACCTCTTTTCCGACATTCGAATGATAGAAAAGCACCTTGTCGCCCTTCTTCATCGACTGCAGATTGTTCCGCGCCTGATAGTTCCGAACGCCGGTCCAATCCGTCGCACCCTCGGCGACAAAATCGTCCCACGAGTACTTGTCCGGTTCCTGCTTTACCATCCAGTAGTTCATAGTTCTCTATTTCTTCGATTCCGCGGCCTTTTTATTCAACCATTTTGCCCAACGCTCGAGGTATGGGCGGAAAGGCTTGAACAGTTTCGCCCGAATGCTGCCCTCGGACTGCTTTTCGCTCCAACGCTTTAGGTTCTTTTCGGCATATTGGCGGATCTGCGGCTCGAGAGCGGTGCGTTTGACCGAGTGCTTCTGCGTCAGAAAATAGTGCTGGCCGACGAGCGAGAATATCAGCCCGGCGATGTTGCCCTTAAACGAGCTTTTTGCCATGAACTTTTTAACGAAACCCTCGGTCGGCTGCAGCAACGCTCCCATCGACAGTTCGAACCACGGAGCCTGATTGCCTGCACGCGGATGATACAGCCCCGGCAGGTCGCCCGGAACCGGGATGTCCATATTCTTAAGCCGCGGGTCATTGATAAAATCGACAAGCTTTATCCTCTCGACACCGCGATACTGTTCGACGGGCAAAAAATCGAGCACCTTGTTGATCGTCCCCTCGGTGTCTTTCGGCAGGGTTATCGACGACGAATTCTCAATTCTTATCTTTGTGATCTTCGCGGCCTTTTGGCCGGCGGTTTCAATTGCCATACTTCAATAAATTGTAATTCGAGAAAGCCGATTAGTAAATTCAGCCACAGCAATGTGGCGAGAGAGCAACAGTTTTGGTGCGGTCTTCGCTAAAGAGTGTGGATCTTTCCACAGATATGGGCTTTTTCGTCATCACGGCGGATGGCACGGGCATTGCAAATGCAGCGGGCGAGATCACGAGAATGAACCAAACGACACTTGCACAACCGATCAATATTAAGGGCGTTGGGCTCCACACCGGGGCGGACGTCAACATGACTCTGCGGCCAGCTCCGGAAAATACCGGTTACATCTTTGTCCGCACCGACCTTGATGATTTTGAGATCCCGGCGTCGGTCGAGTACATCTCGCATTGCTCGTACGCGACCACGCTGGTGCGGCGCGGCGTTGTCCTATCGACGTGCGAACACCTTCTGTCAGCGCTTCGGGGAATGGGCGTGGACAATTGCTTTATCGATCTCGACAATATCGAGATCCCCATCATGGACGGGTCAAGCGAGGATTTTATCGAACTCATAGAAAATGCAGGAATTGTTCGTCAGGATTCACCCCGTCACGTACTTCGCATACTTGAGCGGGTCGCCTACGAACAGGGCGACCGAAAGATGTCGATCGAACCATCTGACAACTTCGAGATCGACTGTCTTATCGATTTCCCGCATCCGTTCATCGAACGGCAGCATCTGAATTTTGTCTTCAGGAACGGCTCTTTCGGCAAGGAGATCGCATCGGCACGGACATTCGGCTTTACTCACGAGATCGATATGCTGCGCAAGGCAAACCTGGCACTCGGCGGCAGCCTCGACAACGCGATCGTATTGACCGAGAACGGAATGCTCAACGAAACGCCGCTGCGTTTTGAGGACGAGTTCGTTCGGCACAAGATACTCGACATCATTGGCGACCTTGCCCTCTTGGGAATGCCGATCGAAGGAAAGGTCACCGCCGAAAGATCCGGCCACGCGGTTCATGCATCGCTGATGGCGAAATTGCTCAAGGCAGAGCACGCATGGGAGATCGTCGAAAGCGCCAATTGACGACACGCCCCGGGAACGCCCTGTCTATTTCTCCCAAACCGCTCCAATACCCGCATCCCAAAGCATCTTATTCAGCGCCGGAAGTTCCTTGTCGTTCATATCATTCGCCCGTGTGCGAAGCACCGCCCACTGCCGGCTGAGTTCGGCAAGTCGGTCAAGCGAAGGCTGATTGACGCGGGGAATGTCGCTTTCGGTCTGATTTATCAGGAACATATAGTTGGCCGTGAATTTATTCGGAAAGTTCTCGACGTCATCATATGCCTTGGATTTTCGCTGGATCATCTCCTCGTCCCAAGCCTTTAGCCGCTTGACGAGTTCTTCGCCGTTCTTGCGGATCGCGGCGTACTTTTCCCCTGACGGCAATGAATTAAGGAGCGCGGCCAATTGACGCTGCTTGGCGTAAAGGCTGTTGACCATGCGGTGCATTGCGGTAAGTTCTGTTTCCATCGCAAGCATCAGCTTGTGATATGCCAGATACTCGGCAGCTGTTGTCGGATACAATGGGTTCGGCAGGATCTCGAACGCGGTCGAAACCGTTTGCCCACCCATTTTCAGTGTGGCCGTGTATTTCCCGGGCGGCGCCTTGTGCCCCGAATAGCTGCTTTCAATGTACACGCCCGGAACACCGGGCATCGTCGCGTGACGCATATTCCAAACAAAACGGTTGAGTCCCTTGCCCTTCGAGATCGTCGGGTCTTCGTCCGGGCCGCCATCCCATTTGCGATAGTTTGCATCAGGCTTTGTCGAATAAGTATTTACAACCACGCCGCCGGCATCGCGGATCTCGAGCGTCACCTCGTCGGTCTTTTTAAGTTCCGGCAGGTTGTAATAGAACACTACGCCGTTGGCCGGATTGACACCGCGAAAGCGGTTCGCACCCGTAAACTCGTCATCCGAGTCGTCAAGTTCGCTTGAGCCGTTTGCGATATACGCCGACGCCGGCTGATACATCGAAAAGGCGGGCATATCACGTTTGTATTGCCGGATGACGTTCAGGTCGTCGAGAACCCAGAACGAACGCCCCGAGGTTGAGGCGATCAAATTGCCCTGATGGACCCTCAGGTCCGTGATCGGCGTGATAGGCAGGTTCAATTGGAATCGCTCCCAATTTTGTCCGCCGTTCCACGAGATGAAAACGCCCAGCTCCGTGCCCGCGTAAAGCAGGCCCTGGCGCACATTGTCCTCGCGGACCACCCGCGTAAAGGCGTTCGACGGCAGGCCGTTATTGATCTTGGTCCACGTCGCACCGTAATCGGTCGTTTTGTAAAGTCCGGGCGTGTGATCGTTGAACTTGTAGCGGGTGGTCGCAATGTAGGCGGTGGCCTTGTCAAATGGCGACACCTCGATCGCGTTCACCAAACACTCGGCCAGGCCCGGCGGTGTCACATTCTTCCAGGTCGCTCCGCCATCGCGGGTTAGCTGCACCAGCCCGTCGTCGCTGCCGGTCCAGATGACGCCTTTTTCGTGCGGTGACTCGGTGATATACGCGATCGTTCCGTAGTTCTCGGCTCCGACCGCTTCGTTGGTGAACGGCCCGCCGCCCTTGCCCTGCTTGTCCTTTTCGTTACGGGTTAGATCCGGCGAAACCTCTTTCCAAGAGCGTCCCATATCACTTGTTTTTAAGAGGACCTGAGCTCCGTGATAATAGGTGTTCGGCTCGTGCTTGCTCCATATGATCGGAGCGTTCCAGTTGAAACGATACTTAATGTCCTTGGCGTCCATCCCGAGATACTGGTTCGGAGCCGCCATAATATTGGTATCGGCCTTGGCGCGGACGTCGAGCACGCCGATCGTTCCCTGATAGCTGCCGCCGAGGACAAATTTCGGATCGTCAGGGTCAAACGCCAAAAACGCGCTTTCGCCGCCCGCCGATGCCGTCCAACTGGCCGTCGAGATACCGCCGCCGCCGAGTTCGCGGCTCGCTATCGAAACGGACGTACTATCCTGCTGCCCCGCATAGATCCGATACGGAAACTGGTTATCGACATTGATCCGGTAAAACTGTGCCGTCGGCATATTGCTCTGCGTGCTCCAGCTTTTGCCCTTGTTGAATGTTATCGCCGAGCCGCCGTCATTCGAGATGATAAAGTTGTCAGGGTTGTTCGGGTTGATCCACAGGTCGTGAAAATCGCCGTGCGTTCCCGAAAGGTTCTCCCACGTACGGCCGCCATCGGTCGAACGCAATGCCGGTGCGCTGAGCACGTAAATGGTGTTTTCGCTCTTCGGGTCGACGAAAAGTTCGATGTAGTACCACGCCCGCTGGGTGAGGCGGTTGTCGTCCGAGACCTGACGCCAGCGTTTGCCCGCGTCGGTCGAAACGAACAGGCCGCCCTGATCCTTGTCCGAGTCGCTCTCGATCAATGCCCAAACCTTTTCCGGATTTGAACGGCTGACGGCGATCGACATCTTACCCATTTCCTCGGGCAGGCCTTCCTTGAGCTTTTCCCACGTTTCGCCGCGGTCAACCGACTTGTAAAGTCCGCTGCCCGGCCCGCCGCTGATCACTTTCCACGGCAAGCGGCCGTGCTCCCACATCGCGGCGTAAAGTACCCGCGTGTTGGTCATATCCATCGAGAGTTCGGCGGCACCGGTCTTGTCATCGACAAAGAGGACGTTCTTCCAGGTGACGCCCCCATCGACCGACTTATAGATACCCCGTTGCGGCGAACGGCTGTAAAGCGCACCCTGAGCGGCGACAAAAACGACATTCGGGTCCTTGGGGTCAACGACGATACGCGAGATGTGCTGAGTTTCGTCAAGACCCATCTTCTTCCACGATTTGCCGGCGTCGGTCGAACGGTAAACGCCGTCGCCGTGGTGCGTCATCACACCGCGGACGGCGTGTTCGCCCATACCGACATAGACTACGTTCGGGTCGCTCTCGGCGACGGCGATGGCACCGACCGAGCCGGTCTTGAAATAACCGTCCGAGATATTCCGCCAGCTGATGCCCATATCCTCGGTCTTCCAGAGCCCGCCGCCGGTCGTACCCATATAGTATGTTTTCGGGTCGCCGACGACGCCCGTCCCGGCATTGGAACGTCCGCCGCGAAACGGCCCGATCGAACGCCATTTGACGGGCTTAAGTTGTGCATTGAGGTCGTCGGACGAGGGTTTGGCGGCCTGGCCGAAAACGGCGCCGGCCAGCAGCACGAGAAAGAGTGCCGAAAAGGTGCATTTGCGCATTAAATAAACTCCGGTTGGACAGTGATTTACCGACGAAGATACACCATTGCCGGGTACGTTAACAAACGCACTCGCCGAAATGTGGTAGTCGGCAACGAAAAAGGTTCCGAAATTCGTTCCCCGGCGGTGATCCGGCTCATTCCGGCGTCGTCAGGCGCCGAATTGCTGCAAATGATGATCGAGGTGCTTGTAGAGCATATTCGACCACTGCGTTTTGTTGAGGACGCCGAAGGAGTGCGATTCCTTGCCGTCAAATTCAGCTTCGCCGAGCTCCTGCGTTCGCCGGATGTACTCGATCAGACGGGTGCGTTCGCGCTCGAAGTCCCGCTCGTCAACGATGATGAACTGCGGTGCCGTCGGGCTGCTCTTACGCGGCGGCTTGTCGCCGACGACCACCGGCTTGACGAGGTACCTAATGATCAGATTCATCGGGAACTTCGGTTTTGGGTGTTTGTCAGGTTCGTAGATCGTCTCGTACGCCACGTTGCAATGAGCGAGCATCCGATCGACCGTCATCTTTCCCCACAACCTCTGCGACTCCGGCGTCAGCGTATTCAAACGCCCAATGATCGCATCCGAAACTTCCCTCTGAAATATATTTGGATATGGCATTGTGATCTAACCTCTTTGTCTCCAACGGAGACCAACATTATAGCGTAGGATGGAACCCTAGGGTATCTTCGCACGGTTCCTTTGTCGAAAACACCACGTTAACCAGCGCCTTGACCAATGATTGACGAATATTTGTTCGTCACCGTCGGCGACAGCCTCATCCTCCAATCGTTACGTAGGTTTGCACCCTACGCAATCTTGTTCGTCACCGTTGGTGACCGGAGCCTAACTCCAACGGGCTCCGGTCGCGTTTTCCCCGCGAAGATCACCGAAAGGTTCAGAGTTACGCGTTTACGCGTGAAGATCACGCCTTAGGGCATAACTCTGAGCGGGGATATTACGCTTCCCAGTCGTCGGTGTGGAAAGTTCCCTCTTTGTCGATCCGCTGGTAAGTGTGTGCTCCGAAATAGTCGCGTTGGGCCTGTATCAGGTTTGCCGGCAGCCGTTGCGACCGGAAAGCGTCGAAATATGACAAAACGGAAGCGAAACACATCGCCGGAACGCCGTGTCCCACCGCGGACGACACCATTTTTCGGATGCCGATAGCGCCGTGTTCGACCTTGCGGGCGAGCACGGCATCGAGCAAAAGCGTTTCGTGACCGGAATTTGATGAAAATGCCGCCGCGATGTCGGTCAGCATCTTTGAACGAATAATGCATCCGCCGCGCCAGATACGGGCGATCTTTGCCAGATCGAGGTTGTAATCGAACTCGGCCGAGGCAGCCGCGAGCAGCGATAGCCCCTGGGCGTACGAAATGACGAAAGCCGCCGTCAGAGCGTGCTCAATATCATCGAGATCGAGCGATGAATGATGATGAGTGAGGTCAACGTCAAAACGCGCAGCTATCTGCCCACGCAGTTTGTTCTGCGACGAGATCTGCCGCATGGATACGGCACTGTCGATGGTCGGCACCGGAATACCGAGGTCCATCGCCGCCTGCGAGGTCCATTTGCCGGTCCCCTTCTGCCCGGCGGTGTCCAGTATCTCGTCAACCAGGTGACGGCCGGTCCCACGGTCCTTCTTGCGTAAAACGGTAGCCGTTATCTCGATCAGAAAGGAATCCAATTCGCCGCGATCCCATTTTGCAAAGACATCGGCGATCTCGCCGGCGGGCATTTCGACAACCTGCCGCAGATGGTCATATACCTCGGAAATGAGCTGCATCATCGCGTACTCGATGCCGTTATGCACCATCTTGACGAAATGGCCGGCCGAGCCCGAGCCCATGTACGCGACGCACGGTTCGCCATCAACTTTTGCGGCAACGGCTTGCAAAGTCGCCTCGATCCGGTCGTAATGCTCGCGTTTGCCGCCCGGCATGATCGAGGCACCGTGGCGGGCGCCTTCCTCACCGCCCGACACGCCGATGCCCATAAAACCGATCCCTTTGGCGTCAAGCTCGGCGATCCGTCGGTCGGTGTCGGTAAAATGCGAATTGCCTCCGTCGATGATAAGATCGTCTTCGTCCAGGTGCGGCACTAGGTCGGCGATAACCTTGTCAACGATCGGCCCGGCAGGCACGAGCAGCATGATATTGCGCGGCGATTCGAGTTTGGCCAGGAAATCGCCAAGGTCGCTGCCGACATCCAGCGGCATACCTTTGCCTTCGTCAAGCAAAAGCTGTCGTTTCGCGGCATCGAGGTCATAGCCAACGCCGCTGATGCCGTGTTCGGCGATATTCAGCAAAAAGTTACGGCCCATCGTGCCTAGCCCGATCATTCCGAAATGTGCCTTTGTCATAGATAGATTTTTACCACACGGGCTAGCCCAAAGGATAATTAGTAATTAATAATTAGCGTTAAGTGAACTTTGTCCTATGAAATCGCAGCTATCAGATGTAATTCGTCCGACGACCATCATCCGCTCGGCAAAACTCAACGATCATCTCGGTCTCGATATCACGATCGCGACCGAGACATTTCAACATACCGGCAGCTTTAAGTTTCGGGCCGCCTACAATTTGGCGTCAAGCGTCGATGAGGACGAGATATTGACCGCGTCGTCGGGCAACTTCGGCCAGGCACTCGCCTACGCCTGCAAGCTGACCGGCAAAAGATGTACCGTCGTAATGCCCGCCACGTCCGCCAGGGTCAAGATCGACGCTGTCCGCGGATTTGGCGCGACGGTCGATCTGGTCGACACGACGAAGGTCGGCCGTAACGAGCGCGTCGCCCAGCTTGCCGAACAGATGCCGGAGGCATACTTTGCGAGCGCCTACGACGATAGATTCGTGATCGAGGGAAACGCCTCGATCGGCGACGAGCTTGCGGACCGCGACTTCGACGTTGTGATCACGCCTGTCGGCGGCGGCGGGCTGATATCGGGGATCGTTACGGGGTTGTGCCGCAGCGGTTCGCGGACCGAGGTGTACGGTGCCGAGCCGCTGCTCGGCAACGATGCTGCCCGTTCGCTAAAAGCCGGCCGAATCATCGTCAACGAAACGGAGCCGATGACCATCGCGGACGGAGCGAGGACCATTTCGCTCGGTAAACTCAACTGGGAAATTATCAAGGACAGCGTCGCTGATATTCTCGAGGTTTCTGATGAGAATATTGCCGAGGCCGTGAGGATGTATTTCGGACTGGTGAATCTGAAGTCAGAGCCGACCGGGGCGTTGTCGCTCGGAGCGATCCTAAACGATACGACACGGTTTACCGGCCGAAAGATATGCTTGATCGTGAGCGGCGGCAACGTGGACGCGGCCGTCTATCGCGAACTTATCGGCTGATCACCTCATTTCTTGCGTCGGTAAACGCCGTCGAACCTGACATTTACACCGCCGCAATTCGAGTTGTCATCAACGACCAGAAAGTTGCCGATCAGCCGGATCGTGGCCTTGCAAGCGTATTCGTCGGTATCCGAACTGCCAAAGTTGATAATGTTGCCGACGGGCTTTTCGCGGCCGTCCAACTCGCCGATGTGAACGTTATCTACAGAACCGCGCCAGAACGCTTCGCCCTTCACATTCAGATAACCCGGCAGTTTGTTCCGGGTGAACGAAATACTGTTTTCAGCAAATTCCCAATCGCCCAGCCACGCCGTGACCGGGGGCTTTTTGTTCACGTCGTTGATATCCAGATCGGCAAGCCTTATCCAGCCGGTCGTCCCGATCCCTTTGACGGGAACGTACCAACTGCAAGCGAACGACTTGTAGACACGCGAGACGATAACCTCATTTCCCGGCACGACATATGACTTTTCGCGGCAGCTTTCGTTCGTCGGGCAATCTTCGGCGTAGTCGTTGTAGAAATAGACCTTTTTCGCGGCTTTGGCTCCGCTTTTGACCTTTCCGATCTTGAAATCCTGCGAATCGGTCGGAAACGCTCCGTTTCGGCACCAATTATCGGGGTTGCCGGGCGTCTGGGCCTGAGCCGCGGAGAACGACGCCGTCAGAATGGCCGCTAACACAAGATATCGCTTGATCATCCCTTTATCTCCTCAACGAACGTGACGCGATTGATCTCGTACAACGTCGTCTGGCCGGCGAATACCTTTTTGACAGCCGATTCGCGAAGGCTCGAGAGCCCTTCCTTTTCCGCTTGACGGCGGATCTCGGAGCCCGGGCGACGCTCGATGATCATCTCACGAATATTGTCGGACATATCCAGCAGCTCGTGAATGGCGGAGCGGCCGCGATAGCCCGTGTGATTGCAGGCGTCGCAGCCGACGTTGCGGTAGAAAGAACGGTCGCCGACATCCTCGGGCCGCATACCTGATTCGAGCAGTTCGGCCTCGGTCGGTTGGTACGGCCTTTTACAGGTCGGACACAACAGCCGAACAAGCCTCTGTGCCAGCACGCAGTTGAGCGAGGACACGAAATTGTATGGCTCGACGCCCATGTTCAGAAATCGCCCGATGACGTCGATAACGTTATTGGCGTGAACCGTTGTGAAGACAAGGTGGCCGGTCAGCGCGGATTGGATCGCGATCTGGGCGGTCTCTTCGTCACGAATTTCACCGACCATTATCTTGTCGGGGTCGTGACGCAGGATCGACCTCAGGCCGCGGGCAAATGTGAGGCCCTTTTTCTCGTTGACCGGGATCTGGACGATGCCGTGAAGCTGATATTCGACCGGGTCCTCGATCGTAATGATCTTGTCTTCGTCGTTGCGTATCTCATTGAGCGCCGCGTAAAGCGTCGTCGTCTTACCGGAACCGGTCGGGCCGGTGACCAGGACCATGCCGTATGGCTCCTTGATATAAAGGCGAAATCGTCGGACATCCTCGTCGTCAAACCCGACCACATCGAGGTCAAGATTCTTAAAACTCTCATTGATCTGTTCTTTGTCGAGGATACGAATGACGGCATCTTCGCCAAAAACCGTCGGCATGATCGAGACGCGAAAATCGACCGTGCGGCCCTTGTACCGTACACGAAAACGCCCATCCTGCGGGATGCGGCGTTCGGCGATGTCGAGTTCGGACATGACCTTTATGCGGGAGATCAGTGTCTGGTGATAAGCGATATCGATCGGGTCGACCTTAGCATACAGAGCCCCGTCAATACGAAATTTGACCTGAACGTCGCGCTCGCGTGTCTCGATATGTATGTCGGACGCTCGCGATTCCATTGCGTTATACAGGACGGTGTCGACGAGTTTGATGATCGGCGACATGTCGGAGTCGTTCGCCAGACGATCGAGGTCGAGCACCTCGTCACCCTGATCGGTCTCTTTGACCAGCGAGATCTTGAACGACGACGCCGCCTCGGCCATGACACGCTGCGTTGCATCGCCCTTCTTCAATACCACGTCGATGGCTCCGGCGGTCGCGACATGCGGCACGATCCTGACATTAAGGACGTTCTCGAGTTCGTCGAGGCGCTCGAGATTTGTCGGGTCTGCCATCGCCACGTACAAATTGTTACCGTCGCGCTTGAGCGGCACGATCTGGTTGCGAAGCATCAGATCGACCGGTATCTTGCCGAGTTCTTCCTGATCGACCGGCGACGATTTGTCCGGCGGCAACAGGTCAACGTACGGCATACGGTAACGCCGGGCCAGCTGTTTGGCCTCGAGCACTTCAGGTGGCTCGTTCTCCAAAAAGTCTGTCAGTTCGATCTTTGGTAATGATGTTGTTGTTGAAACTTCTGTGCTCATCTTTTTGTCCTTCGGTGCGGACCACTATTATTTCTTGCCGCCGAACGGGCCGGACGATATCGTTTGAATGATCGGCAGATAGATCGCCAGCAAGATCACCACGACAATGCCGGCCATAAATAGCAGGATCGCCGGCTCAAGCAAGGTCGTCAGCTGTTCCAGACGAACCTCGGCCTCGGCGTCGTAGAATAATGCGACCTCGTCGAGCATTTCCCGCAGACTGCCTGATTTTTCTCCGATCCCGATCATATCGAGGCCAAGCTCGGGGATCCAGTTGGCCTGTTCGAGCGCCTCGGTGAAACCGCGTCCTTCGCGGATCATTGACGACACCGCCTGACTTCGTCGGCGAAGTTCGAGATTGTTAAGGGCCTGCGATGCAATATCCCACGAATCCGGCACCGTGATACCGCCCGAAAGCAGGGTCGAAAGCGAGCGTGCGAGCTGCGCCGTGGCCATATTGCGGATCAACTGCCCGGCGACCGGCAGTTTGAGCAAAAACCGGTGCAGCATTAGTTTACCGTTTGCCGTCCGGAGCCATATGTAGGTGCCGAGCCCCGCCACCAGAAGCAGCGGAGCGAGCCACCAAATATTGTTTGCGACGCCCGTCGAGATCGCCAGAACGACCACCGTAACGGTCGGCAGCCCGCGATTCGCACTTAGCCCTTTGAAGAGATCCGACATTCTCGGGACGATGTAGAGCGTCAAAAATGCCACCATCATGGTCGCCGCGACCAACAGGAACGCCGGATACGCCAATGCACCTCGAAGCTTGCGCGAAATGCCGACGCTGCGTTTGAGATAGGTAACAAATCGCGAGAGAACGTCATCGAGCGCACCGCTCTTTTCGCCCGCAAGGATCGAAGCGGTATATATCTTCGGGAAAAGGCCCTGAGCCTCAAACGCCTCCGACAGCGGTACGCCGCTTTTGATCTTTTCCTCGACATCGACGAGCACGGCGCGAAGATTTGCCGACGCGGTTCTGGTCTTAAGCAGGCCGATCGCCTGCAGGACCGGAATGCCCGCACGGAGAAGCGCAGAGAATTGCTGATTGAACAATAGAAAATCGGCCTGTTTGACTTTGCCTTTAGAACTGCCGCCGAGCGAGAGCATCGCCGATAGTCCCTCCTCCGCACTGCCGATGTTAAAGACCTTGAAGCCCTCTTCTTCTAACCGCCGGCGCGCATCGTCGGCCGCGTTCGCTTCGACGACACGTGTCACGATCTCGCCGGATGGCGTCCCTAACCTACAAACAAATTCAGCCATAGATCGAGCAATTCAGTATCATTTGGTCAAAAGCGTGCGGACGGCACCTCAAAATTATCATAGAGACCTTAAATCCGTTAGCGGGACGTGACCGAATTATAACACGCCGGCTATTGGCAAATGTTGCGTCGAAACAGGTTTTGTCGCTTTTTTTACGGTGGGGAAAACAACCAAACTATTTCCCGCTTCATCAAAGGTTTATCTTGCGATAGGTGTATCATAGTCATACGATATAAAGGACTTACGGAGTCAAATATGTCTCAAAGCGCTAATTACAGGCCCGGTCGGTACTCGCGGCATTTTTGTGCCTCGGTCATTTTGTCGGTCGTGTTGTCCGCGGCCGCTGCCGTCGCCGGCCAGGAAGCACCAAAACCGACCCCAACTCCGCAAGTGATCGACGACCGTAATGATGCACCGGTCAGAGTTAAGACCGATCTCGTGACGCTCACACTGACGGTTACCGACCTGTACGGCCGTTATGTTTCAGGACTTAACAAGAATGCGTTCACAATAAACGACAACGGACAGGACCAGGAAATAACGTTCTTCAGCGACAGCGATGCTCCGGTGTCGATCGGCATTCTCTTTGACGTGTCCGGATCGATGAGCGGTCAAAAGATCGCAAAGGCTCGCAAGGCGCTTTCACGATTTATCAACACAAGCCATCCGAACGACGAGTATTTCTTGATAGCCTTTAATAACCGGGCACAATTGCTGCTTGACCGCTCGCGCGACGGCGATGCGGTCCTTAAGAAACTTACACTTGTTGAGCCTCGACAGAATACTGCACTTTACGATGCTGTCTATCTCGGCACCGAACGCGTAACGCGCGGAACTCACCAAAAGCGGGCGATGCTCATCATCAGTGACGGACAGGACAATGCGTCGAGATATAATTTCGGCGAGGTCCGACGCTTGATGAAGGAATCTGACGTAGTTACCTACACGGTCGGTATCATGGATGGGCGCGACGCGACCAGTATGCTCGGGATGCAGGGCCAGTCATTTTTGGACGAACTCAGCTCGGTGACCGGCGGAAAGTCGTTCTATCCTCAATCTGATGTCGAAATGGACGAGATATTCGAAAGGATCGCCCTCGAATTGCGGCACCAATATTCGATCGGTTATACGCCGAAGGATTTCGAACCGAACGGAAAATGGCGTAAAGTGAAAACTAAGGTCAAACCTCCAAGGGGTTTGCCGCGTCTAACCGTCCGCGCACGCGAAGGTTATTACGCGACGCCGAATACTAATTAGATCGTCCGCCACGCAGATCGTCACGATGAAAAACAAAATTGCCCTCTTAGGTCTCACTGTCGCCGGCATCGGTATATTTTGGGGAAACGCGGTCGTCAATACGGCCTCTGCCAACGCTCTGCCAACTCCGACTCCGACGCCCGCGTCGGTGACCGCCAAACCGACCCCGACGCCAACGCCGTTCGACGATCCGAACGAGGTCATTAAAGTCGATACCGAGCTCGTTAATCTAAACGTCAGGGTCGTCGACCGCAACAACCGTCCGATCAACGACCTTCAGCAAAAGGATTTTAAGATCTTCGAGGACAACAACCTTCAGGTGATCGACTTTTTTTCGCGGTCTGAGGTGCCGACCAATTATGCTCTCGTGATCGATAATTCCGGTAGTCTGCGGCCGCAGCTCGAAAAGGTCATCGAGGCCGGCAAGATACTCATCAATACCAACAAAGCCGAAGACGAGACCACGATCGTGAGATTTGTCGGGCGCGATAAGATCAGCATTGAACAACCCTTCACATCGAACAAATCCGATCTGATGGACGCACTTGATAATCTCTATATCGAGGGCGGTCAGACGGCGATCATTGATGCCGTTTACTTGGCGGTCGAGAACGTTGACGAGTACGAAAAGTCGAAGTCGCAGAACGATCGTAAACGGCGAGCACTCGTCCTGGTCACCGATGGCGAAGACCGAGACAGCTATTACAACGAAAAGCAGCTATTTGAGCTTCTGCGCGAGTCTGAGGTGCAGATATATGTTATCGGGTTCGTCGGAGATCTGAGTTCCGAGGGCGGTTTCATCGGTAAGAGCCCGCAGGGGAAAGCTAAGGCGTTTCTGGAAAGAATGGCTGCGGAAACCGGCGGAAAGGCGTACTTTCCCGGTTCGGTCGGCGAATTGCCGGCACTTGCAAAAGACATATCCAACGAACTGAGGACCCAATATTCGATCGGTTATATTCCGTCAAATGACGCAAAGGACGGGTCATTCAGGAATATCAAGGTCGTGGTCGAAGATGGCCCAAACAAGCAGAAACGGATCGCCGTCACGCGTACGGGTCGTGTGGCTGAGGGTGCGACACCGACCCTTCAAAAGCCGGTCCAGGCCCCAAAACCAAATTGACCATAGTTCGGAATTATCAAAAGGCGAGTTGCACAAACGGCAACTCGCCTCTTTTTGCGAATGATCCGAATTTAAACTTCGGGAACCGAGCCTGATATCTTTTTACGCGTCGTCTCGCCGGTGTAAAGAACAGGAATACCGTCATCGACCTCGTCATGCGGTCGCGGAATGACGTGAACGGCGGTCACGGTTCCGATCCTGCGGGCCGCAGCGGCTCCGGCATCGACCGCAGCCTTAACGGCACCAACCTCACCTCTAACGATCGCAGTCACGAGGCCCGCATCGATCTTTTCATATCCGACGAGCTTGACGTCGGCAGATTTGACCATTGCGTCCGCCGCCTCGATCATAGCTACCAAGCCAAAACATTCAACCATCCCAAGTGCTTGCATAAGATCCTCTATCCAACAGAATGATACTACCGCTGGTTGCGTTTAACGAAATACCGAAAGGCCAGGATCATGATCGCCAATAATCCAAGTCCGGAAAAGATCGCAACAAAAAATATCGTCCCAGCCGTTATCATCGATCTTCGGCTACTTCAGAAACACCGTGAAGAACACGATCGCGGCGGCCGCAAAGAACACTAGTGCGACCACCAGAAAATACAGTCGATACGAAGCTGTGTCAGCCGGTTCCCAGATGACCTCGTATTGCTTCTTCAAAATGCGGCGAGCCCGCCGTCGCTCCTCTGCGGCAGATTCCAGTTTGGTTTTGACTGGTTCGGCCGGCGGAAAATCCGACGCCAATCTGGCCTCGAGGTCGGCTAAGCTGCTTTCAGCCCTCGATTTCGGCAACGTCGCCGGCGTTTCCTCGGCCCTGACGTCGGGACTCTCGGCAGGCATCGTGGCCGACCTACCCAAAACCTCAGCCAAGGCCGCTCCGCAGCTGTAGCAAAATTGGGTATCGGGCCTTATCTCAGCCCCGCACTTTGGACAACCTGCTTTTTTCTTTGAGGTACCGGCCATCGTTATCCACAAGGTCCGCTAATTACATTAAAACAAAGATCCCCTTTTCATCGCCGAGGTCACGGGCTGACGGCGTCAGGATCGACTTTTTGGTGATAAATATCTTATTTCCAGCGGAAACTGCTCGCCGAACGTCGTCTTCACTTACGAAATCAACCGGTTCCGGCGGCCTTTCGGCGACCGGCGGAGGTTCAGGTATCAAGTGGTGCAAAACCGTTTTGACCGGTGATTCGGCTTCACGATTTGTTTCAATAACGGGCTCAACAACAGAAGCAGATCGCCGTCCCTGCAGAAATCCGTCAACAAGTGCCGCAATATCCTGCCTGCTAACGGTACGCTTTGCGGCCGGTGCCGGCGAGCCGGGCCGAACCGGAGAACGCTCAGAATTTACCGGCTTCGATTCGAATGCCACCCGCTTAACATCCATCAGATGGATCGGAGAAACGTTGTCAGAGGTTACGTTGCCGCCCCAGGACCCGCAACCGAGCGTCATCGACGGTGAAAGGTCCGTAGAAAGGCCAATCGCCCCGTGCGTCGTCGGCGAATTGATCACAATTCTCGATGCGGGCATTTGCTCCCCAAATCGGACAGCCGCCGCCCGATCCTGCGTATGCATGCCCGCGGTGTGGCCCATTCCGCCGAATTGCAGTATCTCGCGACTCCGGGCCGCGCCTTGCTCGACACCATCCACGACGAAAAATGCGAGTGTCGGCGACAGTTTCTCTACCGACCAGGGGAAATCACGTCCAACGCCTCCGCAATCAGCTATGAGGCACCGCGTCGCCGGGGGCACTGAGATACCGGCGAGTTCAGCAATATGCACCGCCGAACGCCCAACGATCGCCGCATTCAATGTGCGCTGAGGCGTCAGCAGAACCTTTGCAACAGCATCAGCCTCACCCGGGTTCAGGAAATGTCCTCCCTGAGCCTTGAACTGTTCCCTGACCGCATTCTCGACCGGAGCATCGACGACGACGGATTGCTCGGACGCACAGATCGTTCCGTTATCGAAACAGGTGCCGGTCAGAATGTCCGCGACGGCTTTCTCGATATTCGCCGAACGTTCGATGAAGGCCGGCACGTTTCCGGGTCCTACGCCAAATGCCGGTTTGCCCGATGAATACGCGGCCCTGACAAGCCCGGTGCCGCCGGTTGCAAGGATCACGGCGGTATTTTTATGCCGCATCAGGGCCTCGGTCCCTTCGAGCGAAGAAACGGTCAGGCATTTGATCGCATCAGCGGGAAGGCCGAGTTTGACACCTTCGTCACGCATCAGCCTTGCCGTTTCGGCAATGCAGTTTGCGGCCGATGGATGCGGCGACAAAACGATAGTATTGCGGGACTTAATGGCGATGATTATCTTGAATATCGCTGTAGATGTGGGGTTGGTTGACGGTATGATGGCCGCCACGACCCCGCGTGGGCTGGCTATTTCGACGATGCTCTTCGAATCCGAGATCACACCGACGGTCTTGAGCCCGCGAAAATGGTTCCAGACGACCTCGGCCGCAAATCGGTTCTTCTCACGTTTGTCCTCGGCCTTGCCAAATCCAGTCTCTTCGTGAGCCATCTGCCCAAGCCGAGCGGCGTTCACCAGGGCGACACGTGACATAGCGTCACATATCGAGTCGATCTTTGTCTGGTCAAAGGTCGAAACGACGTCAAAGGCCTGGCGAGCGGCGTCAACCGCATCGCGGGCCTCCTGCTGTGCAACTAGGTCCTTGTCACCCATTTATTTACGGGCCAAAACGAACGCTCCGGCGGCCCGTCCGCGACCCGGACAGAACCACCGGCTCGATCTCGGCAATACTATTTGGTCTTGGTCTTGGTGCTGTCGGCCGCCGAGGCTGACCCCGACCCACCCGATCCGAGTTGGCGTCCTCCGCCCTGAAGAGCCTTCTCATCCGGGCTCAAGCCGACTTTGCCGCCCTTGGGCAAAACTCTCTCGACCTCTTGATGCGGCCGCGGTATCACGTGAACGCTGATCAATTCGCCGACACGGCGGGCAGCCGCAGCTCCGGCATCCGTCGCCGCCTTGACGGCACCAACATCGCCTCTGACAAAGATGGTCACATAGCCGGCCCCGATATACTCTTTCCCGACCAGCTGGACATTTGCGGCCTTGACCATTGCGTCGGCTGCCTCGACGGCTCCGACAAATCCTTTGGTTTCGACCATTCCGAGAGCTTCTAAACTCATTGATTATTCCTCGCTATTCTGACTGCAAATTGGATTCTAATATACCACCTTACATTTGCCAAAAGCTAACTCGCCGGATCGCTTTATTCAACCGGCTTTTGCGACACAAAACCCGATAGAAACGATTGACATCGTAAGTATAAGAGCGATATATTTCAGGATAAGTTCACGATTTAGTTCGAAGAGATTCGACCGTCCGTTCACTATCGAAATGTCATTAACTCTAGGTGAAAAGTTGCGGCAGGCCCGCGAAGAAAGAGGTATATCTATAAGCGAAGTCGCGGAACAGACCCGTATCTCCGCTCATTACCTGGAGTCGATCGAAAATGACGATTACCGGCCGCTGCCGGGCGGCATTTTCAACAAGGGTTTCGTCAAATCTTATGCGAAGTTCATAGACATTGACGAACAGGAGGCCCTGCAGGACTATGCACGGCTGATCGCGGCTACCGACGACGGTGCCGACGGCCAACCGAAGGTATATAAGCCCGAGGTTTTGACCGATGACCGCAGCGTCGGCTCGATGATCCCGACGGTTATCGTCGCGGTGATCATTTTGGGCCTGATGACCGTCGGCGTGCTTTATTTGGTAGATTATTTGCAGAATCGGCCGGAAAAGCCTCCGGTCGCAGCCGGAAACACAAATTCGAATTCCGCGGCGAACATCCCCGGCGGCACCGAGAGCGATAAACCGAAAGCACCCGAGTTCACAACGGCCAAATTTGAGTTTTCAGCGCTCAACCAACCTGTCCGTGTCCTGGTGACGAGCGATGGGGTCAAAACCGACAGATCAGTTGCCGCCGATTCCCCGCTTAGCTTTGAGCCGAAAGAGAGCATTAATTTCAACTACAATCGCTGGAATGCACAGGCAGTAAAATTAACGATCAACGGCAAGGCGATCGCCCTGCCGGCGGCACCGTTGGCCCCGACCGACGGCGGACGAATACAATTTACGATCTCGAAGGATAATTTTGCAAAGATCTGGGAGACGGGATCGATAAGCGGCGAGATGCCGGCGTCGACCGGCGACGCAAACGCAAATGCTCCTGCCGCAAACGCCCCGGCGATGCCCGGACAGACCCCTCGGCCGACACCGGCCGTCAAACCGACGGCCGCTGCAAACACCGCCGCGGCACCGGCCAACAAACCGCCGACTGCTGCTACGCCGAAGCCCGCGGCGGCCAATAAGCCGGCGGCGACGGGAACGGCCAATCGGCCGCAATAGAGGTGCAGGGAGTGCACGGTTGACAATCTATAACACGGTGTCCGCAACAGAATTGCGGGCATTTTTATTTGGAAGCTATTGAAATGAATATCAAAGAGATCACCGAAGGCCTGACATTTGACGACGTATTGCTCGTCCCGGCGTATTCCGAGGTGCTGCCCAATGAGGTGGACACCCGTACGCGCTTTTCGCGAAACATCAGTCTGAACATACCCTTATGCTCGTCCGCCATGGACACGGTCACCGAAGCGAGTCTCGCTATCGCTCTCGCCCAACAGGGCGGCATCGGCGTGATCCACAAGAATTATTCGATCGAGCAGCAGGCCGAAGAGGTCGATAAGGTAAAACGAAGCGAGTCAGGGATGATCGTCGATCCGGTAACGATCGGGCATAACCGCCTCGTCTCGGATGCTCTCGCGATAATGGAGCGATATAAGATCAGCGGCGTACCGGTCACCGACGACGCAGGTCTTCTTGTCGGCATCATCACGAACCGCGATCTTAGATTTGAGACCCGCTTCGACATTCCGGTGTCGGAGATCATGACGCCTCAGCCGCTCGTGACCGTCCCCGTTGGCACAACGCTGGATGAGGCTAAGGTCAAACTACAGAAGCATCGCATCGAAAAGCTGTTGGTGGTCGATGAGAATGGACACTTGAAAGGCCTGATCACGGTCAAGGACATACAAAAGGCGATCAACTTCCCGCTGGCAGCCAAGGACGAACTCGGCCGGCTTAGATGCGCGGGGGCGATAGGTGCGACGGGCGATTATCTCGAGCGGGCGACTGAGCTCGTTAATTCCCGAGTTGACGCCATCGTCATCGACACGGCCCACGGCCACAGTTCGAGAGTCATCAGTGCGGTCAAAAATGTACGAGCCAAGTTCCCCGAACTCGAGATAGTGGCAGGCAACGTTGCTACCGCCGAAGCGACCAAAATGCTGATCGACGCCGGGGTTGACGCGGTCAAGATCGGAATCGGGCCGGGCTCGATCTGCACCACCCGAGTGGTCACGGGTGCGGGGGTTCCACAGATATCGGCCATCATCGAATGTGTTGCCGCAGCCAAAGGAACGGGCGTTCCGATCATTGCGGATGGCGGCGTTAAGTTCTCAGGCGACGTCGCAAAGGCGATCGCGGCCGGTGCCGATTCTGTTATGATCGGGTCGCTCTTTGCCGGAACGGAAGAAGCCCCTGGCGAGGTGATCCTATTCCAGGGCCGTAATTTCAAATCATATCGCGGAATGGGTTCGATCGGGGCCATGAAAAAGGGCTCAAGTGACCGCTACGCCCAGGAAGGAACGGTTTCGGACGCAAAATACGTTCCCGAGGGCATCGAGGGCCGCGTCGCGTACAAGGGTTCGGTGGCCGATATGGTAACCCAACTCGTCGGCGGCCTGCGTTCGGGTATGGGTTACACCGGGTGCCGCTCGATCGAAGAGCTGCAGACCAAGGCAAACTTCGTCCGCATCACATCCGCAGGCCTGCGTGAATCGCACGTCCACGATGTGATCATCACAAAAGAAGCCCCAAATTACCGGAGCGAATCATAGTTGGCGTCCGGCACCCTTTGTTTCCAAGGCGGCAACCCTTCCCAGGGGTTTGCCGCCTAAACTATTTACGGCATATTAGCCGCAGATAGTCGCAGATGACGCAGATCATCAAGACAGAAAGTAATTTATGATCGTTTTCTGATCCGCGTTTATCTGCTTTTGTCTGCGACTACATTTCTTTCTCTTTCTCGGGCCATATGCCGCGGATGTTCCTTATGTTCGGCACGTGCTGAAGTGTAAGATATGGATATGCTCCTGAAAATCCTGCTTGTCGTTCTTTTTTCCGCAGTTGCGGTGTTTTCTCAGGTTCCGCCGATCGAGCCGGGCGTGTCGCAGGAACTTGCCAAATGGCGCGCCGCGCATTATAGCGACGTGCGTTACAAACTGAACCTGACACTCGAAAAGATGTCACCGGTGTTGAAGGGGACGATCGAGATACGGGTGGTCCTGTCAGAACCGCCCGTGGTAACGGGTGGGTCAGGCGTCGTGCCCATCATACTTGACTGGCGGAGAATCCGCGGCAGTGAGAGTCTGTCGACCATTTCGAATGTATCGATCAACGGGTCAACCGTTTGGAGTACCGGCTTTAGCCGGCCTCTTTCGGACGGTGGGCCGCCTAAAGGCGGGACTCCGAGCGCGTTCGAAGAAACCAATGAGCACCTCATCTTCCGCGAAGGCGTCGTCCCGGGCGAGAACGTCATCAAGCTCGATTTCACCTCGCCGATACTGACGAGCGGTTCGGCGATCACGCGGTATGTGGATAAAGAGGATGGAGCGGAGTACATCTACTCGCTCTTTGTCCCGTCCGACGCCAGCACCGCGTTCCCGGTCTTCGACCAGCCGGATCTGAAGGGGAGGTTTACATTAGAAATGGTTGGACCCGCGGACTGGAAGTCCGTGGCAAATGAAGGTGCTAAGTGCGAAAATTATCAGTCAGTTAAAACGTCAGCTGTAAGAAGTGAACCGAAAACCCCACGTTCTGATATTCCGCCTGAACTAAAGTTGGTCCTGAATAGTCCGGAGTTTGCGGCGGCAGTGAAGGAATGTGCGCTAAACACAGCAGATTTGACTCACAGCTTTGCGGCCTTCCCCGAAACCAAACCTATCAGCACCTACGTCTTCGCATTCGCGGCCGGGCCGTGGGCGCAAGTGTCAGAACCGGGAGCGGTAGCGACTGGGTCCGCAGCCCCCTCGAATGCCAATGATACGAAGAACCGGGTCGCTACCGCTTCCCGTTCTTACACCCGTGGCAGCGTTTTTGTGCGTAAGTCGCAATTGGACAAGTTCAAGCCCCACGCTGCCGAGGTATTTCGGCTTAACCGGGAGGGCATCAAATATCTCGAGTCCTATTTCGACTACAAATTCCCGTTCCCCAAGTACGACCTCGTGCTGATCCCCGAGTTCCCGTTCGGCGGGATGGAGCATGCGGGGGCGACGTTTTTGCGGGAATCGGCGATCATTTTTCCTCAGGAACCGACCAAAAGCGACCATATTTCGCGGGCGGTGTTGATATTTCACGAGGCGGCGCATCAGTGGTTTGGCGACACGGTGACGATGAAATGGTTCGACGACTTGTGGCTCAAAGAGGGCTTTGCCAACTTCATGGCGTACAAGGCGTTAGAGAAGATAATGCCGGACGCCAACGCGTGGAAGGTCTTCTACGAGCGGATCAAACAACCCGCCTACGCCACCGACAGCACAAAAGGAACGACGCCGATCTACCAACCGATCAAAAACCTAAGTGCCGCAAAATCCGCCTACGGCAACATCGTTTATAACAAAGCCCCGAGCTTCCTAAAACAAACCGAGTTCTACCTCGGTGCGGATAAGTTTCAGACGGCAGTAAGAGCGTTTTTGAAGAAACACGAGTTCAAAAATGCGAAGTGGGAAGATCTGGTGAAGGAGTTTGAGGCTGCGAGTCAGCAGAAGTTGGTAAGCTGGGGAGCTCAGTGGATACAACAACCTGGCGTTCCTTTGATACGTTCTTCGATCTCGGGAAATGGCGGTTGTGTCTATCAAGACTCGACGTTTGAAAACACCAACTTATGGCTAATCAAAGTTAGGACCATCTCTGAGAACGGAATTGATAATAAGCATCTGAACGCATTTGATTTGCTCGTGCTTCCAATAAGCACCGAACAATCATGGCGAACTTCGCTCGAAAGGTGGTTGAATCGAAGGTTTCCGAAAAGTTCGTGCGTCGAGTCGTCGCATGCTCCCGCTGCGCAGTTCTTCTTTCCCAACTACCAAGACTACGGCTACGGCATATTCCTCCTCGACGATAAGAGCCGCGATTACGTTCTGAAAAATATCGGAAGCGAAAAGGACGATTTTCTTCGCACGATGATGTGGGGCAGCCTCTGGGACAGCGTCCGCGAGGGCGAGCTCGATCCGAAGGAGTATGTTGAGCTTGTGATCCGCGCTTTGAGTCCCGGCTTTAGCCGGCCAACTGCGAGGAAGAGCCCGCCTGTAGGCGGGACTCCAAGCGAATCCGACGAAAGCACTATCGCAACGCTGCTGGGCCGAGTATCGACGGCGATGAACTACTACCTCCCGGCGCCGAATATCGCCCTTGCTAACGCACGGGCTTCTGCAACTGATGACCTGCAGAAACGTGTCGAAGACGTGCTCATCGAACGTATTAAAAACGCTCCGACCGCCGGGCAACGCATAACTTTCTATCGGGCGTTCATCAATATCGCATACTCGGAAAATGCGAGAAGCGTGCTCAAGGCAATGCTAAAAGGCAGAAACCTGAGCGGTAGCGAGGGTGTTCCCACCGCAAAGGCACCTCAAGCGAAGAACACACTCCCTACCGGTCGTGTTTCCGCCCTCACGTTACGGACCAAAGACAAATTCGACATCGTCACACGTCTTGCCGTACTCAACGATCCTGAGGCCGCAATGCTGCTGGCCGATCTTGAAAAGTCCGAAACAAGCGACGATGCCAAGCGATACAACTACGCCGCGAGAGCAGCATTTCCTACCAAAGAAAATCGCGAGAAGTATTGGAACGATTTCGTAAATAACAAAGACATTTCAGAAAGCTGGATCGAGGCGGCGTTTGGGCCATTCAACGCGGTGCGGAACAGCGAGCTGTCGTTGCCATATCTGAAACGGGCGCTTGAGGAACTGCCGAACCACAAACGCAATCGCAAGATATTCTTCGTCAACGGCTGGCTCGCCGCCTTCATCGGCGGCCAGAGGAGCGAGGAGGCTCTCAGCATCGTCAACAAGTTCCTCGCCGACAACCCGACGCTCGACAATGACCTCAGACTTAAGATCCTCGAAAATGTCGACCTCATCGAACGTGCGGTAAAGATTCGAGCGAAATATAGAAGTTCTTAGCCGCCTAGTTGTTCGGCGGCCGATTCCCACTCTTCGTAAAGGGCTTTGATACTTGATTCTGTCTGGTTGAGCTTTTCGGTAATTTCGGCAAGACGCGGGTAGTCGGAGGCGGCCTTGGGGTCGGACATTTCCTTTGTCAGACTTGCGGCCTCGGCCTCAAGTGCGGGAATGTCTGCCTCGATCTGCTTTATACGTTTTTCGAGCTGATTGATCTGGTTTTTGGAAAGATGCTCGCGGGTTGGCGGCGTTATAGGAGTTGACCCGGTCGTAGCCGGTCCCGGTTCTGACTCGGTTGGCCGGGATGATGACACCGCACCGATGGCCAATGCTGGTGGTCCTGACATTTTCCAATCGTGAAACTCGGTGTAATTGCCTGCAAAATCCAGGACTCGGCCGTCGGGCTCGAAGCTCAGCATCTGGCTGGCGATCTTGTCGAGAAAGAACCTGTCGTGACTGACGACTATGATCGTCCCGTCGTATTCCTCCAGCGCATTCTCCAGCGACTCACGCGAAGGGATATCGAGATGGTTGGTCGGCTCGTCGAGGATCAGAACATTTTTCTGTGAGTAGATGAGTTTTGCCAGTGCCAGCCTTCCCTTTTCGCCTCCCGAGAGAGCGGAAACGGGTTTGAAAACATCTTCGCCCATAAAGAGGAACTTTGCCAGAAAGCCGCGCAGAGTATTATTGTCGGCCATCGGGGCGACCCGTCTAAGTTCCTGAACAACCTCGTTTCTAGGCTCGAGGCCCTCGAGGTTTTGCGAATAGTAGCCGATGTTGGTCTTCGTGCCCCAATGGATCTTGCCGCCGAGTTCCCGAATATTGCCCAGCAGGGTCTTGATAAGCGTTGTTTTGCCGGTACCGTTGCCGCCGATGATCCCAAGGGCCTCGCCGCGATGGACCGAAAAGTTAAGGCCGGACGCAAGCACCTTTCCCTCGTAACCGATGGTCAGATCCTCGGCGGTGAGAACATTGTTCCCGGCACGTTCGACATGCTTTAAGCCAAAATTACCGCCTGACTTTTCGCTAGTGACGGCCTCGATCCTCTCCATTCGGGCAAGCAGCGTGCGGCGCGATTTGGCTTGCTTTGTCTTCTGGCCCTCGAGATTGCGGCGGATGAACTCTTCCGTTTTATTGATCAGTGCCTGTTGATTCTCATATTCTCGAAGCTGCTGCTCACGCCTCAGTTCCCTCTCCTCGAGGTATTTTGAATAGTTGCCCTTATACGTCACGGCAACGCCGCGATCTATCTCGATGACACGATCGGTGGTCCTATCCAGAAAGTACCGATCGTGACTGATGACCACGTAAGTCTTGTCATAGGTCTTGAGAAAATCCTCAAGCCACTCAACAGCATCGGTGTCGAGGTGGTTGGTCGGCTCGTCGAGAAGCAGAACGTCAGAATTAGAAAGCAGCAGCCTGACCATTCCCAAACGATTCTTCTGTCCGCCCGATAATTTCCGTACATCGTCGTTCCATTTGTCCGGCGGAAATCCCATACCGAGCAGAACCGCCTCTGCCTTAGCGGCGTATGAAAAACCGTCCGCGTGCTCAAACGCCGTTTGCAGGTCGGCATATCGCTCGAGCACGGCGTCCGAATGATCGGTCTCCATCTGCTTTTCAAGGAGGCGCATCTCGGCCTCGATGTCGTGGATCTCCTTAAATGCCGACAACGCCGCCGTATGGACGGTCTCGGCATTGCCAAAATCGACATGCTGGTCGAGCAACCCGAGCGTGAGGCCGTTCATCTTGATGATCTCGCCTTCGTCCGGAGACTCCTGGCCCGTGATCATCCTGAAGACGGTCGTCTTTCCGGCACCATTGCGGCCAACAAGTCCGACCTTCTCAGACGGATTGACCTGAAACGAGACACCCTTTAGGATCTCGGCCCCGCCGTACGATTTCCAAACATTGTTGAGTCTGAATAACATCTGTTCGTGATCCGCTTCAAAAACGAAAAAGGTAAAAGGCAAGATACCGACTTGCCTTTCACCTTGTTCAGTTTGACGAGTGGCCGACTACTTGTTGGCCGGTTTAGCCGGAGCGTTAGCCGCGGGCTTAGCATCCGTCTTGGCCGGAGCGTTCGCCGCCGGTTTGGCGTTAGCATTGGCCGCGGCATTGGTATTTGCCGCCGGTGTATTCGCGTTCGCAGGGGCCGTATTCGCATTCGCTGCCGGTGTCGATGCTCCGGCCGGACGAGCTCCACTCAACTCGTTCGGGTTGTTCACGACTTTCTTGGCGAGCAGATTGTCGATCTTCGCCTCATTCATCGCGATCGCCTGATAAGAGGCCGCAAGGAGCTGCTTACGGTTGTTTACGAGCAGGTCGTTGATCTGCTGTCGAACTCCGGGGCTCTCGAGTGTCTGTGACTCTTCTTTCTCGATTCGCTCCTGCAGCTTGAAGATGTAGCCCTTACCATTCAGGGGGATCACGTTCGTGACGCCGCCGACGCTGAACTGCGGGCTCATAAAGCCGGCCGCGTTCTGGGCACCGAAATTGGTCTTGAGATCCTCCTCGCTGATGTAACCAAGGTCACCGCCCTGCAATTTGCTCGGGTCCTCGCTGTACTCGCGGGCGAGCGAAGCAAAATCGCTGCCGGGCTGTGAGAGCTTGGTCAGGATCTCTTTGATCTTGACGTTTGCTTCGGCATCGTTGGTGGTCGTGTCGCCCTGTCCGCTGTTTGACGGATCGATCACGATCGCGGCGAGCCTGACACCGCGCTTCTTAACAAAAAGATCAGAGTTGCCCGCAAAGAAATCGGTGATCTCCTTGTCCTTGGGAACCTCAATGCGGCCGGTGATCTTTTCAACCAATTTCTTGATCGCCAGGCCCTTCTTGATCGATTCACGAAAAGCAGCTTCGTTGAGCCCGGCAGCGGTCATTTGCTTGTCAAATTCCTCTGCCGAAAGGCGGCTGTCAACCTTCTGTTTATTCACCTCAGCTGAGACCTCTTCTTCGGTCGGAACGGTCCCATCTTTTTCGGCCTTCTGGAACATCACTTCCTGCTCGATCAGGCTCTGCAGAACCTGAAGCCGTGCACCCGCAAGCTCGAGCGGCGAGAGTTTGACCTCCTGTCCCTGTGCTTGCTGCTTGACCGCACGATCGACCTCTTCCATCTTGATGACCTTGCCGTTCACGGTCGCGGCAGTTTCATTCGGGTCAACCCCGCCGGTCGCCGTATTGGCAGCCGGACCGCCGCACGCGGCGAAAAACGCAGCAAAAACGCCAATTGCGGCTGCGGTCGAATACTTAACAAATTTGTTTTGCACTGTGGCTCTTACTCCTTTCAACTTATCGATCTGTTGCATAACTTGACTATACCTGATCCAATTTGATATAAAATCTATTTTTGAGTTTTCGCAAAAACTCTTCTTAGTACCTCGTACTATTTATCGGAGGCAATAATATTATGGCTAAACGCTGCGACGTCTGCGGAAAAGGTCCGCAATTTGGAAACAACGTATCACACGCTAATAACAAAACGCGACGACGATTTAACCCGAATCTTCAGTCTGTCCGTGTCCAGCTCCCTGCTGGCGGCAACGGCCGGGCTAAGGTTTGCACCCGATGTATCAAATCGGGAAAGATCATCAAGGCTGCGTAAGTATTTGAGATTGTGTTGATTCTTTTGGTTGCCAGACGGCGAAGTAAATTCGGCGTCTGGCTTTTCTGTTACCCGATCAACGCAATACATTCGATCTCAACCCGCGCGTCACGCGGCAGACGAGCTGCCTGAACCGTCGCCCTGGCCGGCTTATTCGAGTCAAAATACTTGCCGTAGATCTCATTCATTTCGGCAAAATCGCCCATATCCGCCAAGAACACCGTCGTCTTTACAACGCCGTCGAGGCTCGATCCCGCAGCCTCAAGGACCGCAGAAAGATTTTTGAGAACCTGATCGGTCTGCTCACCAACGTTATCCGAAACAAAATTCCCGGTGGCCGGATCGATCGGGATCTGGCCTGAACAAAAAACCAGTCCGCCTGCCTTGATCGCCTGCGAGTAAGGGCCGATGGCTCCCGGGGCATTATCTGTCGAGATGATCTCTTTCATTTGTTTAGTATCTGCCGGAAAAATCTTCCTTAAGCAAAAGGCGAATTCTAACAAATTACGGAGCAAAAAGAAAGTTGAGGCGGGTGAAAAGGCCTTGGCTCAGGCATTTACGCGTTCCACCGCGATAACGCCGGGGACGTGTTCGATGGCACTTATGACCTTATCCAGATGCTTTTTGTCGAATACCTCGACGGTGACCTCAATAAGGCCGATATCGTCTTTTGAAACATTGGCACGAGCGTCACGGATACCGGTCTTGATGTCCGCGATCGCGTTGGTTATGCCCGCAAGCATTCCTGTACGGTTCTCGGTCGTAACAAGCAGCTGGACCGATTGTTTTTCGCTCTGCTCGCTGCGGGCCCACTCGACCTCGACGATGCGGTCTTTGTTGACCATCAAATGGCCCATATTCTTGCAGCGCTTGTTGTGGACAACGATGCCCTTGCCGAGCGAGATATAGCCGACAATGTCCTCACCACGCAGCGGGTTGCAGCACTTTGCCCGCGACGTCAGCAAATTATCGACGCCTTTTACAACGATCGAATCTTCGCCAAATCCGATGAATTTCTTTACGGCCTTGACGCCATTTGAGATGCGGGTGTCCTTTTTCTTTTCAGGATCAAGCTCTTCAAATTTTTCAGCTCCCAGAAACTTGGCAAGTATATTGCGGGGCAGAACCTTTCCGTATCCGACCGACGCAAGAAGGTCATCAGGGCGGCTGAGGCCGTAATCATTGGCTATGCGGGTCATCTCAGCCTCGTTGCCGAGAAATTTCTTAGGAGCAAGCCGGAACCGGTCAGCCTCCTTTTCTAAGAGCTTTCGGCCGATCTCGATCGACTCTTCACGCTGCTGCTGCGAGATCCAGTGACGAATGCGGCTTCGTGCCTTGGACGTAACGACGTGATTCAGCCAGTCCCGGGTCGGTTTAGCATTTTGGGTGGTAAGGATCTCGACGACATCGCCGTTCTGCAGTTCGGTCCGAAGCGGCACGATCCGGCCGTTGATCTTTGCCCCGGTACATTTGTCGCCGACACCGGAGTGAATGGCGTACGCAAAATCGAGAGGCGTCGCGCCGCGAGGAAGCTGTATTACCTTGCCCATCGGCGTAAACGCATAAACGTCCTTAGGAAAAAGGTCGAGCTTCAGCGATTCGATGAAATCCTCTGAATCCTCATTCTGTTCGTTGGTCTCGACCAACGGCAGCAGCAGCTTTTCGACCGTCTTTCGGAGTTCGTCGAGCGTATCGTCGTCCTCATGCGCCCCGAGGCTGCTTTCCTTATATTTCCAATGTGCGGCGACGCCCTCCTCAGCGACGAGGTGCATTTCCTGCGTCCGGATCTGTACCTCGAATGGCACTCCGCCGTCGCCGATCACCGACGTATGCAGCGACTGATAAAGGTTGTCGCGTGGTATCGCGATCCAGTCCTTGAAACGCTCCGGTACGGGCGTCCAGACGTCGTGAATGACACTCAGCGTCAGATAACAGTACTTGCGGTCGTTTGGAGTGATAATGCGTGCGGCTATCAGGTCGTAAACCTGCTCGATGCGTATCTTTTGCTTTTTAAGCTTTTTCCAGAGGGAGTAAAGACGCTTGACCCGGCCCTCGATCTCGACAAAAGGTACGTCGTTCTCGGTCAATTTCTGAGCGATCGTCTCACGTATCCGGTGCAAAGCCGCTTCCAATTCGGGACGCCTTGCATCTACCTCTTTGGCAAGCTTTTTATATTCCTCCGGGAAAAGATTCTGAAATGATAGATCCTCAAGTTCGGAACGCATCTTACCCATTCCGAGCCGATGGGCGATCGGTGCGTAAATATCAAGCGTTTCCTGAGAAATGCGTGCACGTTTCTCAGGTTTGAGAAACTGCATTGTCCGCATGTTATGAAGCCGGTCGGCGAGTTTGATAAGTACGACGCGAACGTCGGTGATCATCGCCAATACCATCTTGCGCACGTTTTCGGCTTGCTGCTTTTCTTTTGAAAGACTGCTGACGTGCGCGATCTTGGTCAAACCGTCAACCAGCAGAGTGATCTCGTCGCCAAAATAGGACCGGATCGTGTCGAGATCGACCAGCGTGTCTTCAACGACGTCGTGAAGCAGGCCTGTCGAAACACTGACCTCGTCGAGCCGCATATCGGCCAGGATCTCAGCAACCTCGAGCGGATGGACCAGATAAGGCTCACCGGAAGCACGTGTCTGGCCACGGTGATGAAGGGCCGAAAATAGGTAAGCGCGGCGAATGAGATCGATATCGGCCATCGGCCGATTGTCCGTCACCTTTTTTATGACATCTTCGATCCTGATCATAAGAACCATCCGGCCGGCCTGACCGAGAGATTGACGTTCCCGCGGCGGGCCTTAACCGACGGCATCAACAACAAAAATGGTGATGCTCACTTAATTGTAAATGAGCATCACCAGAGTTGGAAAGAAATATCAGCCTATTTCTTGTTAGCGTTGCTGTTAGCGTTATTCTTCTCGGCTGCTTCCTTGGCAGCGGCACGGGTCTCGACCTCAGCCTGCATCTTCTTGACGATGTCGCTGAGTTCCTGGAACTTAGCCTTGGCCGCGTCAGCCTCTGCCTTGAGCGAATCGCGCAATGTGTTGTTTCCGTCCATCTCGGCCTGCCGCATGGCCTGAACCAAAAGGCTGGCCTTGTACGAACGGGTCGATTCAAATACCTTGAAGATCTCTCCGTTCAAAGCAAGCTGAGTGTCGGTGAGGGGCGCAACGTTGAGACTGCCGGCGTTCTTGACCTCGTCCGGTTCGATCGCAACGGCCTGATCGATCAGGCGATTACCCTCGGCAACACATTCCTTGAGTTTGGAAACATCATCGGGATTGCTCGGCTTGACGAACTGATATACGTCCTTGCCGTCCTTCTTGACCGTCTTTTTCGTCGCTTCGGTATCGGTGATGTCGTTAGCACACGTATTCATCTTGGCCGAGAGCGAACTCAGGGCACGTGCACGAGCGGTCACAGGGTAATCCGCGCTGTTGGCAACCTCCGTCTGCCACTCTTTGGCCTTGTCCGGCTGGGCAAGATTCTCATAGAGGCTGGCGATCGCACTGGTGGTGCTGTTGACGTTCGCAAGCGATGACAAGTACTTCTTCTGTCCGTCCTCGGCTGCCTTGTTCGCATTGTAGGCTGCTGACGTTTCCTTCAGTTCCTTCAGCGAAAGCGGCAGGCTCTTTTTGTATTCGGCCAGAGCCTCTTCTGCCTTGCTCTTATCAGAACGGTTCCCGATATAGATCGAGTGCAGCGTACGAGCCAGCGAAAGCTGAGCGGTCCTGCCTTCGACAGTCTCGCCATTCGGATCCTTCGAAGCAGCGTACCTAAAGAGCTTTTCCGCTTCGCCGAACTTTCTGTCCTTATAGGCCTTCGCACCGTCGACCAAATTCTTTCGGGCAATAACCCGGTTGTAATAGGAGCAATTGGCTCCAATGAATACGGTTACTGTTATTATTAGTAACAACCCGAAACGAGAGAATCTCATCTTTTGACTCCATTCACCATTCGGCACGGCCGTCGCCCTCAGCAATTCGGGGGCGAAGGAGTCGTGCCAAAAAAATTAATCTGTTAAATCGTCGATCTGCAGACCGATCGGTGATGCACCGGCCGCCTTTGAAGCATCGATGACCTTGACCACGTCGCCGTACCGGACGCTCTTCGGGCTCTTGATAAAGAGTGTCTTTTCAACCTCATTGGTCCCCTCACGCAGCACGCCGTTGTCTTCGCGCTGCTTGAAGATCTCCTTGAGTTTGTCCGAGAGCTTCTGGGTATCCGTCACGTCGCCAAACGGCTCGTTGTTCAATGTTACGGCCTTGGTATCCTTGTTGATCGCAACGACGAGCGTCAGCGGGTTAGGCTTGACGTTGGCCTGCGGCTGATCTTTCGGTTCCGACGGCACTTTTGCCTCAAAACGGCTTGGCTTCAGCGGCGTGATGACCATAAAGATGATCAAAAGCACGAGCAAAACGTCGATCAAGGGTGTAACGTTAATTGATGGCTTGGCCTCACCTGAGCCTCCGCCAGTTGACATTCCCATAACTTTGTAATTATTTCGCCGGGCCCGGTAGGCCGGGCCCGCGAAGCTTCTTTATTTCTTTGGATCGCCCTTTTTCTTATCAGCGACCAATCCGATCTTGTCGATGTCCTGTTTACGAATGGTATCGATCGCCTGTACGACACGGCCGTACTCGACATCGACACCGCTCTTGATGTAAACAATGCGTTTTTCAGGCGTTTTGCCTTCCATACGCTTTTTGATCACGTCCCCAAGGGCGTCGATCGGGTATTGCTCTTTACCGATATAAAAGTTGTTATTATCCGGTATCGCAACAATGACCGACGTATCCTTTGCAATATCGCCGTCCTCATCGGGACTGACCATATCGCGGGGCAGGTTGACCGACACACCCTGTTGAAGCAGCGGTGTGACGATCATGAAAATGATCAAGAGCACCAACATAACATCAACCATCGGAGTGACGTTGATATCTGAGTTGTATTCCTGGGCTCCGCCCACTTGTGCACCCATAGCAATAGATCTCCTAGCTGGCTTTCGCCAAATTCCCGAAACTAGCCGCGGAGGCTTTTAGCACGCTGCTTGATGAAGTAGTCGACCAATTCAGAGGCCGAGTTCTCCATTTCGACGCTAAAGCTCGTGACCTTGTTCGTGAAGTAGTTAAACAACCACACGGCCGGGATAGCTACGAGAATACCGAATGCGGTAGCAACGAGGGCTTCTGCGATAGCTCCACCGACGGCGCCGATACCGGCTGATTCGTTGGTCTTAAGAGCCTGGAAAGCACCGATGATGCCGACGACGGTACCGAACAGTCCGACGAACGGAGCCGTCGAACCGACCGTTGCAAGACCCGAAAGGCCGCGCTTGAGTTCGGCGGTCTTAACGGCGATAGCACGCTCGAGGGCACGCTTCGAAGCTTCCATCTCGTCAGCCGAAATATCGGTATTGCCCTGGTGTGCGGCAAATTCCTTGAGGCCCGACGACACGACCATCGCAAGGTGCGAATCTTTGTGCTTGTCGCTGATGTTGATCGCCTCGTCAATGTTGCTGTTCTTAAGAGCCTGCGCAACTTTCGGAGCGTACTGACGCGACTGCTGCTTTGCCTTGTTGTAGGTCAACCAGCGTTCGATACCGACAGCGATCATGTAGACCGACTGAATGAGAAGCGTGATGATAACGCCCCAGCCCGGAATCGTCAGGCTCTTCGCGATATCGTAGATACCAAACGAGACACCCTCGCCGGTAAAGAGTAAGAAAAAGCCCGAGATGTCAGATGCGACCAGGCTGCCAAGAAATGTCATGATTTATCCTCCAAAGAAATCAAAAAGAATTTAATTGATTGCAAATTAAACGGTCATTTGCGATGCGGCACCTCGCGGTGCCGCACCATCGATCTAATACGTCCCCTTACGGAACAAAGTTATAAGTGATCACACCCGAAACCTTAACGGCCTGTCCGGAAAGGAGAGTCGGGCTGAACCGAGCACCGCGGGCGGCTCCCTCGGCGGCAGCACGAAGCAGCGGATGTCCGCTGACGGCACTCGCCGAGACCACACGGCCTGATTCGTCGATCAAAACCTGAACGCTGACCGCGCCGGCCGCTCTAACGGCTTTGGCTGCGGGCGGATATGCCGGCTTGGGCAAACTGGTCGCCTTGCCGTTGAGAACGCCGCCAGAAACTGTCTTCGGCGCCGGCTTCGGTGTTGCCTTGGGCGGCGGCGGCGGAGCATCACCGTCATCCGAACCTGACGTGTCATTGCCGGTGCCGGTGGAGATTCCCTGAGTGCCGCCGCTGTTAACCACACGGGCAGCGCCGGGATCGATCTTGGCACCAGTATCGGAGTTTGTGGAACCGAGTTTGGTCAGGCGGTCTTCACGCATCTGCGGAATGTTGCTCTTTTGAGTACTGATCTGTTCGGGCACCTTCGGTGAAGCGTTAATGTTCTGGATCAGTTCCTTGCGAACGTCCACATCCGGCTCGACCTGCTTCTTTTCCGGCTGCTTTTCCGGCTCGGGCTCAGGCTCTTCGGCCGGCGGCGGCGGGGCAACAAGCGTCGAAAGTTCGAGGTCGCCCGATCCCATTCCATAGTCCTTTGCGAAAAGGCTATAGGTCCAGGAACCGATGAGGGCCGTTACGGCGATAATGAACGTCACCAACAGGAACTCGCCGCGACGCTTATTTTCCTGAGAATTACTCTTTGATTCAACTAATTGATCAAGCATTTTACTTCCTCCCTTTTTCCGGTGCCAAATGTTAGGTCAAGGGTTACGAAACCTTACAATTACTTCGATGATGCAAACTTCTCCCGGCGTTGTAACCGACACCTAAAAGTATCGATCTCAAACCGCGAACTGCTAAATTTCCGGATTTTGTATTGTTTGACATCAAGTGCGGACAGTCGAGACTCTTGCCGGTCGAACATGCAAAAGTACTACTGATTCCGTCACTGATTCGCAAAACGAATACGGAAAAATGCAGACACAAACATTAAATTGACCAGCAACGAAATGAAGTCTAAAAGTTTAGAATTCGAAAGTCAAGAATAACAAAGGCGTTTACGGTCAAAAATGCCATTTTTTTCAAACAAAAATGGCCGCTCTCCGAGCCCGAAAACGAACGATTGTTCGTCGAGCATGAAGTGCGGCCGATATTGGAATTCGTTTACCTTGTAACCGGCCTTCGCGTGACCGAGCGTCTCGATGCCGACGCCATTTTTTCCGTCCCGGACTGCGGCAGAGCGACCTCTTTAACCTTGGCATTGCCGATCTTTCCCTGCCACCAGATCGCGATCGGGCTGGCGATGGCAATGGTCGAATAGGTTCCCGTGATCGAGCCAACAAAAAGGGCCAGCGAGAATCCTCTTAGAACCTCTCCGCCAAACAGGACCAGAGCTAAAACTGCAAGGAAAACGAGGCCGTTCGTCACGATCGTGCGTGACATCGTCTGGTTGATCGAATCGTTGGTCAGCGAATAGATCGATTTGCCTCGATGCAGTGTGATATTTTCGCGAATACGGTCAAAAATAACGATCGAATCGTTCACCGAAAATCCGACGAGCGTTAGCAGTGCTGCAAGCACCGTCAGGCTGACTTCCCATTGGAACACCGAAAAGAAAGCGAGCGTGATCAGAACATCGTGAAATACGGCGATAACCGCACCGGCGGCGTATGTCCAGTCGTATCGGAAAGCAATGAACAGCAAGATACCCAAAAGGCCGAGCAGCGTGGCTATCACCGCCTGATTTCGCAGCTGAGCACCGGCGACCGGGCCGACCGAGTCAGTTCCGACGATCTGATAAATAGCTGATTCGTCGTCGGCCAGGCGTTTTCCTGCCTCGGCCTCCTTACCGAAAGTATCCAGGGCCTTTTTGACCGTTGCACGCCCCAGATTTACCTGGGTCGCATCCTCGCCTCCCGCTTGCGGAGCCTCGGCCGGAGCGGTGTCGCCCTTCCCTTCAAACAGAGGGACCTTGATCAACACCTCATCCTGCTTGTCGAGCGATGCCTGGATCACGGCGTCCGAGATCCCCTGAGCCTGCAAGGCGCTGCGTATTTCATCTTCGGCGGGCTTATTGCGGAATTTGGCGGTGATCACCGTTCCACCCTGAAAGTCGACGCCGAGGTTGAACGCATCGGTCCCGCCGGGCGTGACCTGCCGTCCGATGGCAGACAACAAGCCGGCCATCAGGATCGCGATCGACAAAAAGATCAGCGGCTTTCGCAAGCCCATCCAATCAACACTGATATTCTTGAAAATTTCTAACATCTTTAGTTTGCCCGGCAACAGTATGCCGGCAGTCGATTAAATACTGATTTTCTCCATTTTCGGGTTGCGATGAAGCAGCCACATGAAGATCGTTCTCGAGACGAATACCGCCGAGAACAGATTGATCAAGAGTCCTAAGACCAACGTCACAGCGAATCCGCGGATCGGGCCTGAACCGTAGAGATACAGGATCGTCGAAGAAATGATCGTCGTGATGTGCGTATCGATGATGGTGATGAACGCCCTGTCAAACCCAAGGCTGATCGAATCAGCGATCGAACGTCCGGCTCTAAGTTCCTCACGAATTCGCTCAAAGATAAGCACGTTGGAGTCAACCGCCATACCGACGCCGAGGATAAGTCCGGCGATGCCCGGCAGCGTCAGCGTCGATTTGATCACAATAAGTGCCGCCATTGTCAGCAGCATGTTGAGGAGCAAGGCGATAACCGCATTTACACCCGATCCACGATAGTAGATGAGCATGAAAACGATAACGAACGCCAAGCCGCCCAAAGCGGCCTCAACACCGGCCTTGATCGAATCGGCACCTAAGCTCGGGCCGACGGTCCGCTCTTCCTGATACTCGATCTTCGCGGGCAGGGCTCCGGATTTGAGCGTCAGGGCAAGGTCCTCTGCTGAGGTCTTGGTAAATTTACCCGAGATCTCACCGGAATCGAAGATCTGCGATTTGATGAACGCGGCGGATTTGACCTCGCCATTCAGCACCACCGCCATGTAGTTGTTGATGTTCTTTCCGGTCCATTCACCGAACTTCTGGGCTCCGGCCGGTTTGAATGAGAATGAGATCTGGTAATCGCCCTCGCTGCCAGTACGCGAAACGGCATTCGCCTCGCGAAGCTCGCTGCCGTCCACGACGGACGGGTACTCGACTACGACGTACTTGTTGACCTTGGCTGCCGGGTCTGTCTTCGCCGTTCCGGCGGCTGACGGCTCATCGCGGTCGGCATACGGGTAGACCTTTCGGGTCTGGGTCTCGGCACCGCCGATCGACTGAAGGGCCGCTTCCCTAGTCGGGTAAGTTTGGACCGGTGACGGGTTCGGCGGACTGACGATCTTGGCCAATGAAAGGTTGGACTCAGCCCCGATCAGCTTTTTGACGCGTTCAGGATCGTCCACACCGGGCATCTGCAAAAGTATCTGTCCCGAGGTCTCAGCACCGTGCTTCTGCAGCGTAGGCTCTTTTACGCCGAAAGCGTTGATGCGGCTTTCGATGATCTTCAGCGCCTGATCGACTGCCTGCCGCTTCATCAGCTCCTGAGCCTGATTGGGTAGTGACCAAACGATGTCATTACCGCTGGTGGTCTGCGTCCACGCGGAAAAATCCACCTTCTTCTTGACCTCGTCAAGCACTGCCTGCTGCTGCGACGGATCAGAAAGCGTCAGGTTGACCGAGTAATTGCCATTTTCCGCCTTGATCGTATAGGCCGTCGCCGGTAGTTTCGCGTCCTGAGCCGTTGTGAGCGCCGCCTGGCCGTTATTCTCGGTGAGCGTCTTGAGGTAATCGTCAGTCTTGACACGCATCACCAGATGCGATCCGCCCTTGAGATCGAGCCCGAGATTGATGTTTTCTGCCAAGTTCGCCTTAATGCCGCTCCAGCTGAAATCGCTGGCAACCGGCGTTCTGCGAGGCCCAAAAACGAGGTATATCCCGGCGATAGTGATCGCCAGGATAATGAATGTTCTGATCCACAAACCTTTGTTCTTCATTACTAAATACGCGGGGAGCTAATTATTATTCCGCTTTACGGCCGACAACCGCGCTCTTGCCAACTTCCAAAAAGGACTTTTCGGCACTCTGAATGATAAAGCTGGTCTCCTTGACCTCTTTGATCTTGCCGATGATGCCGCCATTGGTCACGATCTCATCATTGATCTTCAACTGAGCGATCATTTCCTGAAGCTGCTGTTTCTGCTTCTTTTGCGGAAGGATCACCAAAAAGTAAAAGATACCGAAGATAAATACAAATGGAAGCAGTGTCCAGAGGATACTACCGCCGCCGCCGGCATCTTGAAAAAAGAGCGCTAGATTGTTCATTGTTTTTACTGCCTAAAGACAAAAACGTAATGATATACATTTGAAAGAACATTATCAAACGCTCTCAGCCCCGTTTTCTTTAAGCCCAGCCAAAAATCTGCGGCGAAATTCTTGAAATTTGCCCTCGCGTATCGCCGACCTCACCTTTCGCATCGTGTCAAGAAAGAATGCGACATTGTGATGTGAGATCAGGATCGCGGCATTCATCTCACCGACCTGATAGAGATGTCTCAGGTAGCCAAGCGAATACCTTCGGCAGACAGAACACGGGCAATTGGGATCGAGCGGGCCCTCATCTCTGGCGAATTTCGCATTACGAATGTTCAATTTACCACGGGACGTGAATGCACTTCCCGTCCGGCCGTTACGGGTCGGGATGACACAGTCAAACATATCAACGCCGCAGTTAACGCCCTCGATCAGGTCCTCAGGCGTGCCGACCCCCATAAGGTAACGCGGAGCTTCGACGGGCATTTGCGGAGCAAGATGATCCAGCACCTCGTACATCACAGATTTCTCTTCACCGACGCTTAAACCGCCAATGGCGTAACCGTCAAAGCCGATCTCGACCGTCCTCGCCAGGCTCTCGCTGCGCAGATCAAGATGCCCGGCACCCTGAATGATGCCGAAAAGAGCTTGTCGTTGATGTTCGTCAAATTCCGGCCGCCGGCCGGCATCGGCCCCGTCACGCTGAAGTTGATGAAATCGGTCCTTAGACCGTTGAGCCCAGCGTGCCGTTAACTCAAGACTCTTACGAGTAGCGTCAACGCCCGCGTCTCCCGGCGGGCACTCGTCGAAGACCATAACGATGTCCGAACCAAGTGCAGCCTGGATCTCCATCGACACCTCAGGCGAAAGAAAGTACTTGGTTCCATCGATGTGCGAACGAAATTCGACGCCGTCTTCGGTCAGTTTTCGCAGCTCGGTCAGCGAAAACACCTGGAAACCGCCGGAATCGGTCAACAGCGACCTATTCCAGGACGAGAACCTGTGAAGCCCGCCGAGTTCACGAATTATCTCGACACCCGGCCTCAAAAAAAGGTGATAGGTATTGGCAAGGATGATCCGCGCGTCCATTTCATCCTCAAGCCATTCGAACCGAACACCCTTTAGCGCCCCTTGTGTACCGACCGGCATAAACACCGGCGTTTCGATCTCAGAACGCCGGGTACGCAAAATGCCGCATCTGGCCTCGCCATCGCGGGCCGAAATTTTCCAATCGATCGGACTAGCCATTTTTACTTAATCTTTGTTATCGAGCAGAGCCCAGATGTTGGGAGCTCCGATCGCGATCTCGGAAGCAAATCGACCGCGTTCATCGACGAGAATTGCCGATGGCGTACCGTGCATACCGAGTTTTTCGGCGATCGCATAGTCTTTATCCAAAATTACGGGTGACGTCATTCCGAGGCTCCGGATAAGCTCGGCTTCGCCATCGGCGAAGACCAGCAGATCGGGGTCATCGGGCCCACGCTGCTCATCCCATTTTCTAAATTCTTCGGCCATGTTGCCGCAATGCGGACAGGTCGGGCTCCAAAACGCTATCAATGTAGGCCGCGAAATGCGGCTTGATGCGATCTCTCGACCATCTATCGCCGTCACCGTAAAAACAGGTAGTTTTGCCCCGATCTCCACCGGGTTAGAGCCGTGTGCCCGTTCAGCATCGTGAATGTGCAGATGTTCGGAATTGAGGTCGAGGTTTCGGACGCTTTCGACCAAACCCGCGATCGCGGTGTCTCCGGCCGCCACGTGACTTGCGATCCGGCCATTTCTATCAACAAAAACGGCAGACGGCGTCCATCGCGCATTCATCGAATCGGCAAATTCCCGACCCTTCTGCCTGAGCAGCATATTTCCGTCATGATCGCCAAAACTGGCCGAATTTTCGGCAACGGAACCGGAGCTGATAAAGACGGTGCTCAGCCTGCCGGAAAACTCTGCCGCCCACTCGTTCATCCGCGGGACCAATGCCTTACACGGTGTACACGTCGGGCTGACAAAAAACATTATCGCGGGAGTTCCTGCCGACGCGACGGATCGGGTCGAGACCGTATTGCCCTCGCTGTCCTCAAGCAGCATGTCCGGGACAAATGCTCCGATCGGCAGGCCGTCATTCGGGTTTCCGGCGTGTTGCCGATCAACAGCTGCCCCTTCACCCGCCATCAGCTCGACCATTTCGATCCGTCGCATAATGGCGCTTTGGGTTGTTGAGTGCTGACTTTGACGGAGCAGGATCGCGATGAGCAGGCATATGATCGCGGCCCCGAACGCGGCAATAAGGACAGATGAGTCAACGTTCGCGAGGTCGAGTCCCTGTGCCTTCGGGCCGCGAATTACCAGCCAGACCGCGGCCGCAAACAGCGCCAGATTACGGCACAGCGACAATACACTTACCGGTTCGCTATGCAGCTGGCCGAAACAGTGACAATCGGGAGCGTTGCCTCTGGCCAATTGATAGACCATACCGGCACAAAAAACCGCCAAAAGCAGACTGCAGGCGATCGCCCCCGGCCAGGACGTACCGACAAAAAGCAAAGCGAATGCGATCGCGATCTCGACCATAGGCAAGATCACGGCCGCGATACCCGCGACCGGGACAGGAACGCCAAAATCGATCATTGCTTTGCGCGATCCGTCCCTGTCCACGAGCTTGGCGACACCGGCCACGCCAAATACGACGGCAAGTAATGATCTGATCGCTAGTAGAACAATTTCCATGCAAATTTCGGACACGCAAAGCCGTCGCGTCGGTCGTCAGGCGGAACTCGGCCGCTGACGGAACTATTTCTTTTTTTCGCGCACTTTGTGTCTTTCCACCAAACGGATCGGCGTACCGAAGAAGTCAAATTCGCTTCGGAGCTGATTTTCGATATATCGCAAATACGAGAAATGCAGCCCGGCCTTACTGCCGCCGGACGTAAAGAGAATGAATAACGGCGGCCGGATCCCGGCCTGTGTCAGGAATTGGACCTTCAGGCGCGAAAATCCGCCCTTGACCGGTGCCGGTGCAGTTCCGCCTTTTGGCTGCGAGATCGACTCCTCGAAAAACCTGTTGAGCCGCGATGTCTGGATCCGCATGTTGCGGGCCGCGTATGCCTGGGCGACAAGCGGCAAGATCTTGGTAACGCGCTGCCCGGTCAAGGCTGAAATGGTCACGATCGGTGTCCAATCCAGAAATTTCATCGCCATTCGGAGCGACCGTTCAAATTCATAGATCGTATTCGTCTCCTTTTCCTCGACTGCGTCCCATTTATTGACCGCGATTATCACCGAGCATCCCGAATCGACCGCGTATCCGGCGATGTTGGCGTCCAGATTTGTGACGCCCTCGACGGCGTCTATTACAATGATCGCGACGTCGGCGCGCTCGAGGGCCTTGCGAGCCATGACGACCGACAGTTTTTCGGCCATCTCGGTCGTCTTTCCCTTTCGCCGGATCCCGGCGGTATCGATGATCATGTAGTCCTGTCCGTCAGCGGTCAGGTATGTGTCGATCGCGTCGCGTGTCGTGCCGGCGATCGGCGAGACGATCACTCGGTCCTCACCCAGCAGTTTATTGAGCAGCGACGATTTGCCGACATTCGGACGGCCGATGATCGCGAGCCTGATCTCTCGGGGCTTTTCTTCCTCGACCTCATCATCGTCAAAAACCAGATGGTCAAAGACCAGATCGAGAAGGTCGCCGACACCGGTACCGTGTTCCGCCGAGATCGGAGCTAATTCAAATCCGAAGCTGTAGAATTCGCCTGCCTCATTCTCGACCTTTCGCGACTCGACCTTATTGGCGGCGATGATGACCGGTTTACCGGTATTTCTGAGCAAAACCCCGAGTTCTTCATCCAGCGGCGTGATGCCTGCACGCGTGTCCACAACCCAGATGATAGCGACCGATTCATCGATCGCCTGTGATGCCTGCTTAAAGATGTTGGCCGGAATTATAGCGTCGTCATCGGGAACGATGCCGCCTGTATCGACAAGGCGAAACGATCTTGCCTTCCACTCGACCTCGCCAAACATACGGTCGCGGGTAATGCCGGGCTCATCGCCGACGATAGCCTTGCGGCTGCCGGTCAGGCGATTGAATAGTGTTGATTTTCCGACATTTGGCCGGCCAATTATGGCAACTAGCGGAGCTTTCATTAAAACAAGAATAGTAGATTATCGCGTTTAGTGCATCTCAGGCGCAAAAAGGCCCCGCCGTTTCGCGTCGGCGGGGCGAACTGATCTGCCCTTTGTCAAGTTAGTCGGTAACGAGGTCGATTATCGCACCGATGACGGCTCCGAGGATCGTGTATCTTCCGTTGGAATAATTGCCGTAACGGCTCCGGCTGTAATAGCCGTCCTCATATCCTCGGCGAAATCCCTCACGGAAATAGTAATTATACTCGTCCATCGAAACGTAGTAGCTGTCGTAACCGAACGCCGCGTCCTGATAGCCGTAAGAATTGCGGTAATCGAAACCCCAACCATCCTGACGGTCTGCCTGTCCAGCGTAGAATCCCTCTTCGTAACCGTTCCTGATCGCGTCACGCAACATCTGAGCTCCGTACTGGCTCGTATAGAAATAGTTGCCGCCGCGATAGTACCGATAGTTGTTGTAGTAATTATCGTAGTACCTCATCCGCTGGAGGCGCTCGCGGTCACGACGAAGCCTTTCCCAATATCGCTGTTGATATCGCAGATATGCGTTTCGCCTCTGCTCCTGCAACTGACGATATCTCTGCTTTTCGATATTCTGCGCATTTCGCCACTGCTGGTCGTACTGGTTCCAACGCTGACGCTGCAGTTGCTCCTGTTGACGGCGGTCGATCTGTTCATACCGGACGCTATTGTTGTTATTGCGCGGGTCGCGTATCTGCCTGCTGCCCTCATCCCGGCGATCGCCCCAAGGATTCTGCTGCTGACGGCGGTCGTTGATACGTCGGTTCTCGTCGTTGTTCAACTGTCCGCGATCCCGGCCTCGGGGCGTCTGAACGATCTGTGCGGGCTGATCCGTTACCGGCCGGCGATCCCGCTGCGGAAAGTTCTGCTGCATCGGCACCGACTGAGGCTGCGAGACCGGACGTCGGCCGCGATCCTGCTGCCAATTCGGTTGCTGTTGGGGTTGACCAAGAGGAGCCTGCCGCGGTCCACGGTCACGTGGTTGCGAAACCGGCTGAGAATCTTCCTGGCGACGGCCGCCGCGGTCACCTCGGTCGCCGCGATCGCTTCCTTGCTGCTCCGGCCTCTGATCGGACGGTTGCCCGCGGCCCCGGTCACGTTGTGCAAATGACTCGACCGAGTACAATGTACAGATCGCCAGCATCGAGACCGCAACCTTTATTCCCAAATTTTTTCTCATAACACACCCCTTAACTTGAATTGTTTCGCTGGACGATCTGAGCGTCCCGCATAAGCCGGTGGCAATCGGTGTACCACAAAGCGGAAAGTCTATTTTTAGGGTATTTTTGAGAAGATCGGCCCGACTTCGGATACGATATCGTGGTTATTGGTGACGATATCGGGTAATCGATGTTTGGCCTGTTATTTGGAAAATTCGTAGGCGATCCGGATGTTTAGCGAACCATTCGCAACCTCCGGCGTCACGCCGAGGGCTCTCATTTTGATGTTTCCGGTGTTTTGGATCGGTACGCCGAACGAGACCTTGTCCAGACGCAGGATCTCGATCGGGTTAAGCTTTTTGTCGATCGAGCCCTGGATGAGCTTTGCGATCAGCGTTCCGCCGACACCGCCCGTGCCGTTGAGGTTCACATTCAGAACCCTTGCCTTGCCGACAAGCCTCTGCCCCGCCTGATCATATTCAAGGTCGATGACCGATTCTGCCCAGCCGGCAAACTCGACGCAGCCGACGAACGGCGGTGCGTAGTTGCCGGTAAATGCGAGCGGGACCAATATCCGGCCCTCGCGAAACCGCACCGCGGTCCGGACACCGTCCATTTCGCGGATTATCCGAACCGTTTCGCGGCAATATCGCCGCCCGCCCGTCCGTTCATTTGCAACGACCGGAAGTTCGTAACCGGCGTTCTGAAAACTAAATGTCCGTTCGGAAAGCGGAGAATGCCCGTTGCGGCTCGCGGCCACCGAAAACTCGGGCGGGTCAAAATTCTGATAGATCGAGTCGAGCAGAGCGTCAAAGAACTGTTCGTTAAGGCTGACCGTGACCTCAGCCCTTTGTGCGTTGACACTAAATGCGGCGAATGCCAGCGTAAAGCAAACTGCGAAATACGTTTTGATCATCCTGAACCTCTCTGAACTGCCATTTCCGTCCGGCCGACGCTCTTAGGTGCCGTGACGCGCTTTTAACCCACTGATGGCGAGCGAAAGCAATAGGTTGGCAGCATTCTCGGGATCACAGCCCGCTGCCGACAACGTCATGAAGCCTGAGTATCCCCACAGACCTACCGGAATCATCCACGACAGGCAGCACAGATATCTGAGAAGGCCGATCTTCCATCAATCTGAGCGCGTCATACGCAAGCATCGACGGAGATACGCGGATCGGGTCCGCGGTCATCATTGACGATGCCGTCAATCCGTTAAATGCCGCAGGATCGGTTCTCTCGATCGTCCGGCGGAGGTCGCCGTCGGTGATGATGCCTATCAGTTTTTCGTCCGGGCCGATCACGTTCACAGCCCCCAGCGAATAGTTCGAGATCGACCTGACAACAGTCAGCCATCCGTCATCCGGCGACACATTCGGGCTTGGATGCATTAGGCTTTCCACGGTCAGAGTCAGACGTTTGCCGATCCGCCCCGCCGGGTGATTAGCGGCGAAATCCTCGGCCGTCAACCCCTTAGCGGTCATCAGCGTCATTGCGAGTGCGTCACCGATCGCGAGAGCGACCGTTGTCGATGCGGTCGGTGCGAGGTTCAGCGGACAGGCTTCTTTGTCGACAGTCGCGTCGAGTACGGCGTCAGAACGCTCGGCAAGTGTCGATGCAACGTTGCCGACGATCGAGATTATCGGAACGCTGCGGAGCTTAAGCGCCGGCAAGATCGCCAGCAATTCGTCCGTCTCGCCCGAATTGCTCAGTGCGACGACCACATCCCCTTCAGCAATAACGCCGAGGCTGCCGTGAAGTGCATCCGACGGATGAATGAAAACAGCGACCGTTCCAGTGCTTGTCAGGGTCTGCGCGATCTTCTGAGCAATGACTCCGGACTTGCCGACGCCCGTGACGATGACCTTTCCGGCCGTTGAGCTGAGGATCTTGATCGCCCGATCGACAGTCTCCGAGGACAAATTCGCGGACACCCGGGCGATCGCCTCTGACTCGATCTTAAGTATCTCGGTGACTCGTTCGTAATTGGTTTTCGCCATGTTTGTTCGGCAATACCGGCCCCAAAAAATGTAATTCTAACATATCACTCGACCGACAAAACACAGGGACAGAACTTCAAAAGTCCTGTCCCTGCAATGACTTTCAGACGAGAGATCAGAAGAATGATTTTAGATGAGAGGTTACATAGTCCTCGATCGCCTTCACCGATTTTAGCTCGTTCAACTTCG
>JAIBCA010000117.1 GCA_019694345.1 Pyrinomonadaceae bacterium
ATTAATAAGCTCTACTTATTTCACTCAGATCGAGGAAAAAACTTAATGAGATCGGCCTACCGTTCGGTTATTTTGACCGGGTCTTTATTCGCATTGACCGCGATTGCTGCTTCAGGACAATTCACATTAAAGATACCAAAGGTGGGTCAGCCAAAGCCCACTCCGTCGCCGTCCGCCGGGCCGCCGGCAAATCCTGCAACCAACGCGGGCAGTACAATGCCGATCGACAATTCAGGTTCTGTTCAACCGCCGGCCGCGGGCGACACGCCGGTTCTGCTGAAGACCACGCTCGACATACGATGCGACACCGAGGCCCGGTATTGGAAGATGCCGTCCGAGTCTAACTACACGAGTTGGATACCGATGGTCAAGTTCAAGGTGCTGTATGCAGGAGCGGCCAAACTTAGACTGATCGCCGAATACACGACGCCGGATGGCAAGCCATGGTTCAGCGAAACACTGAAACCAAATACTTCAAACGCTGCGGAAAAGACGACCGAGATCATCACGGATCGCGTTTCGGGCCGATTTGAAGGAAAATCGACGACCGCTACCGGTTTGTTTGGCGTAAAGATAACGGACAGCCGGGACGGCAGCGTCTTGTTTCAGGGAAAATTCAAAGTCGGAAAATTCAAATATGGCCCTGCTATCCCGATGTTCAAAAATCAATATGATTTTTTCGTCGATCAGGACTGGAATCTGCCTTTTGGATACGTTTGGCTGGATTGGGGCCGGGATCGAAATGCACCGCCGCCGACGGTCAGTGTTTGGATAAAAGGCGAAACGCGGCTTGACGACCTCGAGGCACGACTCTTCCTGAACGGTCAGCAGATACTCACGACCGATGAGATGGGAGCGGCGACTTCGGCGCAGAGCAGGTATCCGAATAGTCTCGAAAACAAGGATACTCACCGTTGGGAGCTATTTAATTTTGAATGGTACAAATTCAAGTACGCCGCGACGCCGCAGGGACGGAAAATGTTTCCGCAGGCACGGTTCGTTAATGAATCCGACGGAGCCTATCAGGTCAAGATCTATCACAAGGGCAAGCAGATCCGGGAATTATCGTTCAATATCTCGGGCGGGAAATTTGCGGAGAACGGGGTTGCTGCCGCCAACGGATTTGCCGACGGTAAGGTGATCGTTCCCGTCCGAGTGATGGGCGATAAGGACAAATGGTCGCCCGCAACGTGGAAGGCAGATGCATTCTACGGAAATCCGGTTAACGGATTTACCTGGCCGTAGTTATTTTCGAATAAAGCATTTGAAGGCCGTCGAGAAGCAGGTCGCCGTCAACGACGTCGATCAGATCGATGGACGGCGCTACGGTGTCGGCAGATCCGCCGGTGGCGATCACCTTTGGCATTCCACCCATTTCGGCACCGATCCGCCGGATCAGGCCCTCGGCCATTCCCAAGTAGCCGTTGAAGATACCCGAACTGATCGAGCCGACGGTGGTGTTCTGAATGACGGCATCGGTACGTTCAACCTCGACCTCGGGCAGTCGGGACGCCAGCTCATACAGAGCCCTGGCCATTGCCTTCATACCGGGAGCAATGATGCCGCCGAGCAGACTGCGATTGGCATCGATCGCGTCGATCGTCAAAGCCGTTCCAAAACTGCACACAACGGACGGTACACCGTATGTCTCGGCCGCCGAAAATGCGTTGACGAGCCGGTCCGCTCCGACCGCCTCGAGCGGCTCATAATTGACCTTCAATCCAAAATCGAGATCATTTGTGACATAGCGAGGCTTCATGTTGTATGCAGAGCGCAGATGATCGTGCATCGCCGCATCCGTCTCAGGAACAACGGAACAGACGATCGCATCGGTAATATTTGAGGGTAAACGTGAACTGAGAACGGCCGCCAGGCCCTCGGACGTCACTTCGCGGATGGTCGGGATCGATACCTTCGAAACAAGCCGATCACCGTCGTAAACGCCGAATTTTGTTGAGGTATTGCCGATGTCAACTGCGAGGAGCATACTGATCGTCAATATTTGAGGCCGCCTCAGCGGCGAGTGACAAGCTGCGCCGGCAGGGAATATCCATCACCGGGCAACCGAGCAAACTAACCTTGCAGCGGCAGTCCGTCATAGATGACGCTCCACCCGTTCTTTCTGCTTGTTCGGAGGCTGCGGGTAAACCATTCAACAGCGGCATTTGCATCGTCGTAGATCTGGACCGCCGGCCGGTCTTCCCGGGGGTCGACGCGGCATATCGCCGCACCGGCCGATGCTGTCTTGATGCACAGCAGTGCGATCATGTCATTTTTCTGCATCACGGCCGTCCGGACCGCAACATCTTCGAGTTCGTCGTCAAACTCATCAAACTCCGCGAGTTCTTCGTCAAATTCGTCGTCGAAATCAAAATCACCCTGTATATCAAAATCTTCACTCATAGACCGTTATTACAAACTACACTCTCCGTCATCAAAGTTCAATTCGTATTTCACTTCGGCATGGTTCCTGACGAGCATTTCTTCGGCGACGCGATTACCGGTGCGTCGATCGATCAGCTCCCGCCATATTTCATTTTCACGAAAGTTCTTGCCGTTCTCCCGCAAAAATCGGTGACCCTTTTCGAATACGTGATATGCGAATTGCGGCTCTCGATCCGCATACACGGCCCCTTTCAAGTGGTCATCGGTAAGCCAAACACGAAACTGGAAAGTGAGGTCCGTGGGATTCAAAAACCGGAGGTCAATGTAATTGAAGAACACACCCGCACCGCTGCCGAACGGTAGAACCCGGTTCTCATCCGGAAACGGGTCGAAACTGTGATGGTGGCGCTCGACCACCTCGAGCGGTGTATGAAGAGCCATCCAATAGAGCAGGTTGGCAAGCTGGCACAGCCCTCCGCCTACCCCGCGAACCACCTCGCCGCGGGACAACTGCATTCCTTCGTGATATCCCTTGTCTGCCGTTGCCTCGCCCAACTGACGCCAGAATGAAAATGTTTGCCCCGGTTTGATCAGAATTCCGTCGATCGTCGGACAGGCTATCTTGAGATTCTCGACCTTATTCTCCTGCAGTTCCGGATCGGAATTGCCCAGCCGGCGACGAAGGAGCGACTGGTGCCTTTTGCAGGTGAACTGAAGATCGTCGTCTATCTTTTCAGACGCAAAACGTCCGGACAGCGGCAGATCGGCCAACCGACGGAAAAGCCGCTTTTGCTTGATCCTCGCTTTGTAGACGATCGGGTGGATTTCGGCGAGTCTGCGTTTCATCGTTCTCTGACAGCAAATGGCCGGCAAGGCTAAGCGATCTCGCGAAGCAGTTCGACATCGCCAGCCTGAATGATTTTAACCGACCCGTCCGGTGTTTTCACACGGAGTGCGCCGTTTTCTTCGAGTCCGGCAGTTTCACCCTCGACGATGCCGTTCGCAAGGCGAACTCGGACAGGCTTTCCCGAATAGAATGACGATCTCCGCCGCCAATTCGAAATTGTCTCACCCGGCCCGTCAGCGGACATCAAAATATCATAGAAATAGCGTATGTATCGGGTCAGCGGCTCGGCGATCTCGTTCGCCGAATAACGTCTGCCCGTGACAGCCTCGATCGACGTCGCTGTCTCGGCGATCTCGTCGGGAAAGTTCCTCGAGGTCAGATTTACGCCTATCCCGACCACGACGGCGAGGCCTAAAGGCGTATCAACGGTTTCCGCCAGTATCCCGCATATCTTGCGGCCATTCACCAAAAGGTCATTTACCCATTTAATATCAGCCTTGACGCCAAACTCCAACAATGTGTCGCAAACGGCTACGCCGGTCATAAGTGTGATCAGCGGTATCAACTCGGCCGAAGATCTCGGCCTCAGGACGATACTGAAATACAGTCCCGAATCGCTCTCAGATATCCACGTTCTTCCGTTGCGGCCTCGCCCGGCAGTTTGCCTGTCAGCGATGATGCACAACCCCTCAGTGGCACCGCGCCTGGCCTGATCTGCCGCCTCGCTATTGGTCGAACCGAGCGTGTCGTATCGTTGAATAGTGAAATTCATCGTGTTTGCCAGATCGAGTCGCAAAAGTAGCGTTTGCCGTCGAAGAAGTTTCGCTTCACGCTAAAGCCGCTTTCGGCCGCGAGATCTTCGATCGTTCTGATCGAGTACTTTTGCGATATTTCCATGAAGATCGGCTCCCATTGATCAAATTCGAACGTCCTGCCAAGGGAGTCGATCTTAACGGCCTGTCTCTCGCGACTGATCAAATATGATCGTGCCGATCCCTCAACCGGACAATAGTTTGCGAAATGAGTAAATTGGCTAAGGTCAAAGTCCGCACCCAATTCGCGGTTGATACGCGTCAGCAGGTTCAGGTTGAACCGCGCGGTTACCCCGGCGGAGTCGTCGTACGCCCTTAATATGATCTCGGGATCCTTTTGAAGATCGAAACCGACAAATAGCAGATCTCCGGAGGTCATCGAACTGCGCAATCCCCGGAAAAACTCTATCGCACGGCTATGTTGAAAATTGCCGATATTCGAGCCCAAAAACAGGATTACCTTTCGGCGATCTTTATCCGTACTGAGCGATGAAAGTACTCTAAAATAATCGCCAACAAGCGAGTTTACCCGCAATTGTGGGAATTTGACCTGAAACTCGCTCGACAGAGTCTCAACGGCCTCCTTGGAGATGTCTATCGGCGAGTATGTTAGGTCAGTATTGGTTCGGAGAAATGATTCGATCAGGATGGCGGTCTTGCTGCCGTCACCGGCTCCAAGTTCGATGATGTCGAGTCCCTGTTTGCCGTCGACGAGTTCATCGCGTATTTCACCTGAACAGGTCGAGAATATCTCGCTCTCACAATTTGTGAGGTAGTACTCGGAAAGGCCCATTATCTCTTGGAACAAACGTGAACCTTCGTCATCGTAAAAATACTTCGATGAGAGTGATTTCGGCGATGACGATAATCCCGCCAGCACGTCAATTGCAAATTGAGATAACTCTTTCATTCGTGAGGTTTACTGTCGATAGATGACGCGACGAAAAAGAACGGCAAGTAAAGTTCAGCCGTCGATGTGGCCGATCATTTTGCCAGCCTGATGCCTGTAAACTGCCATCGCAGATGCGGATGGAAAAAATTCCGGTACGTAAGACGGCTATGCCCGGCCGGTGTTGCGATCGACGAGCCGCGAAGGACCATTTGATTGATCATGAACTTGCCATTGTACTCACCGACGGCACCGCCGGCCTTTTTGTATCCCGGATAGGGCAAATATGCTGAATTTGTCCATTCCCATCGCTCGCCCCATTCAAATCCGCTGCACGCGGCTTCCCATTCAAACTCGGTCGGCAGCCGGCAGCCTTTCCACTCGGCAAACGCCGCCGCCTCGTAAAATGAAATATGACAAACCGGAGCATCCAACGCGAGAGGTGTCGATCCGCCAAGCGTGAATTGGTGCCGCTTACCGTCGTAAACGTGCCAGTACAGCGGCGAGTCGATCAGGTCGGCGACGATCCGATCCCAGCCTTCGGCGTGCCAAAGCGAATGCTCGCGATAGCCGCCATCTTCGATAAACTCGACAAATTCGGCATTTGTGACCAGCCGGTCCGAGATCGCAAAGTCGTTAAGAAACACGCTGTGTCTCGCTAATTCGTTGTCAAACGCAAATCCGCCTCCGGCATGGCCGATCTCGAACATGCCGCCTGATACCTCGATAAACTTGCCCGAACCCGCTGCAGCAGTGCATTCGTGAGCGAACTCGGGCCTGTATGCCGGCATCAACGGATTTACTCCGAAGGTATATTTCAGATCCGTCAGGAAAAGCTCCTGATGCTGCTGTTCGTGATTAAGGCCGAGCAAAACTAGTTCACGAACTTCTTCCGTTATCGCTCCGGAAAGCAGCGACTTCATTTGCTCGTCTACGAAATGGCGGTAATCGAAGACGTTCCGGACCGTCGGGCGGCTCAGGTCGCCACGGCGATCGCGAACGGTGCGTTCGCCGATCGAGTTGTAATAACTGTTAAACAAATATCCAAATCGCTCATCGAAGACCTGATAACCCTCGAAAAAATTCTTTAGGATCATCTCCTCGAAGAACCACGTCGTGTGTGCGATATTCCACTTAACGGGCGAAACATCGACGATCGGTTGGGGGATATAGTCCTCTGTCTCGAGCGGCTCGCAAAGTTGCTCGGTGTATCCGCGGATCTCGAGATACTTTTCGCGCAGATCGATTTCCGTCGGCATTATGTTCACGCTCGGATGCATAGAATCAATTAGAGCAAAAATTACCGCGGGTGGAAAGAAACTATTTCACGCTCCGTATTTTGAGGAGGGCCTCTCGGCAGATCTCGGCGAGATAAATGTCCGAGTTTGAGGTATTTGCAGTCAAGAATCCCAGAGCCGAAGGGTCGCCGATGGACCCGAGCGCAAATGCGATCTCGCGACGAGTGTCAGCGGTCTCGCGGCGATCGATTGCGGCCTTTAATAGTAGTCTCAGGGCCTCAGAAAACGCCGGCAGTGGCGGCTTCGAATAAATGTTCGCAAGAGGCTGCTTGTATTTGAGCGGGAGGAAATTTGTCGGAGTGGTTTGCGTCAAGCCGGGTGTGCCCGCGCCGAAGCGCACCCTTTCGGCGATCTCGCCTATCGAGTGTGCCGCAACCCGGCGGAGATACTCATTTCCCGAGCCGGGCCGCTTTTTAAACACGGTGGTCAACGCAACCAGGCCGCTTTCGCTGCCGATCTTCCCCAAGGCCGCAGCCGCCGCGGCACGGACTATCGGAGCACGGTCTCTCCGAACGACATTGCTCAACTCGGCAACTGCCTCGACGGAACGGGCCTCGCCCAGTGCAAAAGCCGCCTCGCGTCGAATAAACTCCGCCTTGTCGTTCATTAACGGCACCAGAAGTGCCGACACCTCAGATGCCGGGAGCTTGCCAATGGCTCCGATCGCGGTCGCCCGCACTAGTTCGTCAGGGTCGGACAGGGCCTTGACGGCTAACCTCGACGACACTTCGTCTGCCTGCAGGCGAAGCTGCATCAGCGTATCGCGTTTCTGTTCGCTGCTGCCGCTTTCCAAGATCGCCGCCGCCCGGCCGGTCTCCTGTGCATCGGACGAAAGCGCACTTACAACCGCCAAAATGATCGCCAAAATGCAAGTACTGACGATCCCCCGGGCACGGATATTCGAGAATGGCTTTCGGGCCTTAGATATCATGCCGCACGCCGTACAGTCTGTCGCCGCAACATTTCCCATTCGCTAACCTGACGAGCCCGAACATTCTCGTGTGCATCGATCAGCGACAGGATGACGTCGTCGCTGCTGACCTGAGACAAAATGGAATAATTGGACGGCAGAGCCCGTCGCCGGCTCGGTCTTTCGATATCGTTCTTTGATTTAGAGCGGTTCGCGGCACGAACTTCGTCTCGGTTGACCATCTCGACACCTCCCATTTTTGAGGCAGACGGCCCGACCGATAACAAAGCTCATCAGGTCTTGGCAGTCTGCGGAACGTATTTATCTATCATCAATTCTCTTGATAGCAAAACTCAAAGAGTCTACGAGCATTAGCCAGAATATCACTCGCAGAGCCGAAATAAAAGAAAAAAGTGCAGTGAGTTTTGACACTATTGCTACGTTCGTACTTGCGCTCGGGATCATCGACGATCCTGTTGCAAGACACCGAGCCAAAATACGAAATGCAGTTTGCGGCCGCTATCGGTGGATACGCCGAACTTTATCCGCTAACATAGTATTTTCGCCACTTTGTTGCGGCAAACCTCAGGATCGGATCATTTGTATGGACGAGAAATATTTTGCAAAAAAGATCGAGCAAAAATGGCAGCGGATCTGGGCCGAACGTTCGGCATTCAAGGCGGTGGTTGAGGACGAACGTCCGAAATTTTACGCGCTTGAGATGCTGCCTTATCCGTCGGGAAATCTCCACATGGGACATGTTCGAAATTATTCGGCCGGAGATGCCCTCGCTTGGTACAAACGCCTGCGCGGATTCAATGTGCTTCATCCGATCGGCTGGGATTCGTTCGGCCAGCCGGCCGAGGATGCCGCTGTTAAGCGCGGCGTAAATCCCCGGAAGTGGACCGAGGACAACATTGAGGTCATGCGGGGCCAACTTCAGCGCTTGGGTCTCAGCTACGATTGGGACCGGCAAATGTATGCCCACCGTCCTGAATACTACAAGTTCGATCAGTGGTTCTTCCTGAAGATGTATGAAAAGGGTTTGGCGTATAAACGTCTGACCCAGGTCAACTGGTGCGAGACCGATCAGGCAACGCTGTCTAATGAGCAGGCGAGCGGTGGTTTGTGCTGGCGTTGCGGCAACCCTGTTACCAAAAAGGATCTGGAGCAATGGTTCCTCAAGACGACGGCGTACACCGATCAGTTACTTGACGATATGGCCGAGATCGAAACCGGTTGGCCGCAGCACGTCCTTAAGCGGCAGCAGGACTGGATCGGCCGCTCTGAGGGCGCTTATGTTGATTTCAAGGTCCGTATCGCGACGGGGGCTCTCGTAAATCTACCGAATGATGCTCCGGCGTCGATCCGAGTTTTCACGACCCGGATCGATACGATCTATGGGGCAAATGCCGTGGTGGTCGCGGCCGAGCATCCCGTCATCCGAGCACATTGGGCGACGCTGTCGGCGAATGTTATTGCAAAGATCGAGCAGATCATCGAAGAAAATCTCAAACCCAAGGATCGCGAGACCGAGATCGACAAAGACGGTATCGATACCGGCCTCAAGGTGCTGAATCCATTCAGCGGCGAGGCGTTGCCGGTGTGGGTCGGCAATTATGTAATGATGGACTACGGAACCGGAGCGGTGATGAGCGTCCCGGCCCATGATGAGAGGGATTTTGAGTTTGCAAAAAAATTCGATCTGCCGATCCGTCAGGTTATCTCCGAGCCGCACTTGGTACACGAGCACCATACCATGCAGGCGTTGGCGCTTGCCCGGCCATTCACTGAACACGGTGTATTGGTCCACTCGGATTATTGGAACGGGAAATCGAGTGAACAAGCCAAAAAGGAAATGGCTGACTGGGCCCATAAGCACGGTTTTGGCGAGCCGGCGACCACGTACCGCCTGAGGGATTGGGGCATATCCCGGCAACGGTTCTGGGGATCGCCGATACCGGTCATATATTGCGACAAATGCGGGGTCGTAACCGAAAAGTACGAGAACCTGCCGGTCCGTTTACCCGATGATGCTCCGATCACAGGTACGGGCGAATCGCCGCTTGCCAAGGTGCCGGAGTTTTATGAGACAAGTTGTCCGAACTGCGGCCGCCCCGCGAAACGTGAAACGGACACGATGGACACATTTGTAGATTCGTCATGGTATTTCTTCCGATATACGGACCCCACAAATGAGTCACTGCCGTTCGACCCGGCCGCTGCCGCTTATTGGACGCCGGTCGATCAGTACATCGGCGGTGACGATCACGCGGTCATGCATTTGATCTATGCCAGATTCTGGTCAAAGGTGATGCGCGATCTTGGGCTGGTCACTTTCAATGAACCGGTCAAACGGCTCCTCACGCAGGGAATGGTCGTCGGCGAGACGTTTTTTGACGATGAGTCGGGCAAGCGAATCTATCATCCGCCGGCAAAGGTGTCCGTCGAACGCGATAGTAAGGGCAAGATGACGCATGCCTTATCGTCAGACGGCAAGGCGCTGAAATTTGCCGTCGAACGAATGTCGAAATCAAAAGGCAACGGCGTCGATCCTGACGAAATGGTCGAGATCTACGGTGCCGATGCCTCAAGATTGTTTGTAATGTTTGCGGCGCCGATCGATAACGAACTCGTCTGGAACGAGACCAGTATCGAGGGAGCGGTCCGATTCATTCAACGCGTATGGCGCCTTGTCTATAAATGGCGGGATCAGATCGGCGTTGAGACCGAACCGCAGATCGACAGTCCAGCCGCGCAGAAGCTTCGCCAGAAGACCCATCAGACCATCAAGCGTGTTGCTGACAGTTTCGAGGGACTGCAGTTCAACACGCCGGTCGCGGCGCTGATGGAGCTATCGAACGCCATCGGCGATATCAGCATCGAGCCTGACAAGGCCCGTGAAGATGAGCGGTTCGCCGTCCGTGAATCGCTATCCGCATTGGTTTTGATGTTGACCCCATTTGCACCGCATACGTCCGAGGAACTGTACTCGGTCATCGTCGGCAACGAAAACGGGATTGTCGCCAATGGGGCCCGTTTCCCCGAATACAGAGCGGACCTTGCCAAGGCAAGCGAGATCGAGATCCCTATCCAGGTCAATGGCAAACTTCGTTCGCGGTTGATGGCCTCGCCCGACACGGCGAATGATGAACTTGAGCGTATGGCTCTACTCGACGAAAAGGTCCGCGAATTCACCGGCGGCAAGGAAATTGTGAAAGTCGTCGTCGTTCCGAAGCGGCTGGTGAACATTGTCGTGAAGGGCTGATCGGCAGTTGATCTTTTACCTTGCTTGCCGTTGGCAAAGCCTTTAGAATCGTTGAGTGCCGGCGTGTCGGGCGGGGTGTGTGCGACCGCAAGTTAGAAAGCCCGAAAACCGGCGGCCGAGTTTTAGCATCATAAACTTTCGATGAGAGAGTGTCAGCTCTGTAAACATTGCTTTTCCGACGATATCGTTACATGTCCGACCGACGGCATGCCGACAGCGCACACCATCGCGGGCGAACCGGTGCTCGAGGGTAAGTACCACCTCGAACTCCGGCTCGGTCAGGGCGGCATGGGCGTCGTTTATAAAGCTCGGCACGCGTATCTCAAAACCCTTCTCGCGATCAAGATCATTCTGCCCGACCTCGTCGGAAACGACCCGGAACTTGTGACGCGCTTTCGACAGGAGGCGCTTGCCGCAGCCGCGATCCGTCATACGAATGTCGTCGCCGTGACCGATTATGGCGTCGTTAACGGCTCATTGCCGTTTCTTGTGATGGAGTACGTCGAGGGCGAATCGCTTCACGATCTTCTAGCCCGTGAAAAGAAGCTCTCACCCGACCGTGCGCTTGAATTAATGACGCCGATCTGTGCGGGTGTCGGGGCCGCGCATCACCAGGGGATCGTTCACCGGGACCTCAAGCCGCTGAACGTTATGATCTGCAACGACAAGCCGAGTTTGTCGCAAGCCGTCAAAATACTCGATTTCGGCCTGGCAAAGATCAAGTCAGGCGAGTTGCTTGGTTCGTTCATTCAGGCACAGACGACCGGGCTGATGGGATCGCCGTACTATATGGCTCCTGAGCAATGGGCCGATGAGGATCCCGATTCGCGAGCCGATATATATAGCCTGGGTGTCATGTTGTACCAGATGCTTGCCGGCGATGTTCCGTTCAAAGGATCGTCGATACCGGCGATCATGAAAAAACACATCAGCGATCCGCCGCCGCGATTTGCCGAACTCGGAACGGCAGTGTCGCCGGAACTTGAGCGGGCGGTCTTTCACACCCTCGAGAAAGACCCGTTGAAACGGACCGCGTCGGTCGAACAGTTGGTCGAGGAACTTCAGCAGGCGATATTTCCCGGCCAGGCATCGATCCACGCGACTGCCTCACAGGCATTGCCGGTATCGTCTCTGCGCATCAGGACGAAGCCGCCGGTTTCGAAAGTATTTGTCGACAATGTATCGGTGGGCGAGACCACCGACAGCGGGCTCTTGCTGCTGGATGGCATTCAGAGCGGTAATCACTTGCTTCGCGTTAGCAAGGACGGATTTCAGGATTGGGTCGGTGATGTGATCTGCGACGGAAAGCCGGTCGAGGTCGTGGCTGAACTCAGAGGTAATGTTCCGGATCCGTTTGCGATCCCGCGTCCGGTCGATGCCGGTCTGCCAACGGCCGTGTCGAGAGCCGAGGCTGAGACCATTCCGTATCGTCCGTCGGTACCGGCTATGCCGATAATGGAAGCGACGATGGTCCAGGAACGTCAGAACACCGGACCGGCCTCTGTCGGCTCGGTAACGGTTCCGCCCAAAAAATCGATGCTCTCGCCGATTATTTTGGGAATAGCAGGAATATTAGGTCTCTTTGTAATCGGAATTGCAGGATTAGGTGTCGCCTATTATCTCGGTGTTTTTGGGGGCTCGGGCGGTAACGTTTCAAACGTGAACGCAGGCCCGAAATTGCCGACACCCGGAAGTTCGCCCGTAACGGCTCCGAAAGTTGAAATGGCGATGATCCCCGGCGGATCTTTCCGAATGGGCCGAAATGACGGCCGAAACGAGGAACGTCCCGAGCATCCTGTGACGGTGAACCAGTTTTGGATGGACAAAACCGAGGTCACCAACGCCGAGTACTTTGCGTTCGTGTCAGCAACCGGTTACCGGCCGGTCCCAGCCGACTGGGTGAATGAAAAGCCGATCTCGGGACAGGAAACGTGGCCCGTTAGATTTGTAAATATCGCGGATGTTAAGGCATTTGCGGCATGGCGTTCAAAAAACGACGGCAAGACCTACAGACTGCCGACCGAGGCTGAGTGGGAGTATGCGGCCCGAAACGGATCTAAGAACGATATCTATCCGTGGGGTTCGTCATTTAAGCCCGAATGTGCAGTTCTGGATCAGGCGAACACGGAACCAAAGCCGGTCGGTTCGCGTTCGTGCCCCAATGATTGGGGGGTCGTCGATCTGATCGGGAACGTATTCGAATGGACCGAAACTCCGGTCAGCCTGTATCCGGGCAGCAAGGGCGAGATAAAGCCGACGGCCGAACCGCGAAATATGATCCGCGGCGGCGCGGGGCTGAATAAATCGTCCGGCGAATTCGGCATCACCTCGACATTCAGAGCGGATGTCGATGTCAGCAAACGCGATAAGGAACTTGGATTTCGCCTGGTAAGAGTTGAGTGAAATGCACTGTTCCTGAGGTTTTTATGGGAAAGGTATTTCAACTTGTTTTTTTATCGGCGGTAATTGG
>JAIBCA010000017.1 GCA_019694345.1 Pyrinomonadaceae bacterium
CGATCGACTCCAGCGATTTCCGCAATTCCCTAATACCAACGTAAATTCCCTCTATCTTGATAGAAACGGGACACTATGGGCCGGAACTCCGAAAGGGGCCTGGAAAATAAATGGCGGTGAAGCTGAGCAATTTACGGTCAAGAGCGGGCTGGCCGGGGATGATGTTCGTTTCGTGACTCAAACACGGGATGGAACGATCTGGATCGGAACCACGAGCGGCCTCAGCCGATTCGCGGATGGCAAATTTGAGAATATAACGACCGCAAACGGGCTTTCGAATAATTATGTACGAGAGATCGTTGAGGATGACGATGGAACACTTTGGATCGGCACGTACGGAGGTGGTATCGATCGGCTTCGGGGTGGAACGATACGCGCTGTTACGAAAGCAAATGGCTTGCACGATAATTTTGTGTCCCGAATGCTTGCGGACGATGAGGGGAAGTTCTGGGTCCTGGGAAATCTCGGCATATCTGCCGTCAGGAAAGATGATCTGAATGCCGTGGCTGACGGCACTATGACCTTTCTCGCAGGGTCGGTCTATGGCAGAACGGACGGGATGCCCACTGATGAAGGCAACGGTGGCCATCAACCGGCTGGGATGAGGGCCCGTGATGGCCGTCTATGGTTCCCGATGATCAAGGATATGGTGATCATTGACCCAAGGGATACTGACCGTGTGCCGCCCAGGGTAATAATTGAAAATGCATTTGCCGGAACGGACGACAGGTCCGCGACTTTGCCGAGCGAAATTGGTTCGGTCAGCGTTGGGGCCGGCGGACGGGACATAGAGATCCAATTCACCGGCCTGGAGTTCTCAAATCCGGATAAGCTTCGTTTTTTCTATAAGTTAGAAGGGCATGATACCGACTGGATAGATTCACAGGGGCAAAGAAAGGTCGTTTATCCTTTTCTCCCATCCGGCCAATACACATTTCTTGTAAAAGCGATCAGTTCCGATGGCGTATGGAGTGAGAACCCTGCTCGACTGTCGATCGAAGTGGCAAAGAACTTTTGGCAGACGTGGTGGTTCGTAACTCTTTTTGTCTCGGTTCTGGTAATGCTCGTTTTGCTGGTTTACGGTTTTAGGCTGCGACGGGCCGAGGAGCTTCAACGTGACCAGGAAGAATTCTCCCGGCGTCTGATCAATGCTCACGAGGGCGAGCGGCGAAGGATCGCCAGTGAACTGCATGACGGCCTGGGACAAAATCTCCTGGTCATAAAGAATTGGGCATTTCTGGGTCAGAGCCAAGATATTTCCGGTATGAAAGAACAGCTGAGGCTGATCTCTGAAACGGCATCAGCTGCGATCGAGGAAACCCGCGAAATAGTCGGAAACCTAACGCCGCAGAATCTTAAGCGATTTGGACTGACCGAGGCGGTCCGGAACCTGTCAGAGAAGATACAAAGCTCGACCGGCATACTCCTTGATAAAAAGATCGACAATATCGACGGGCTATTTTCTGAAGAGGCTGAGATAAGTGTCTATCGCATTATCCAAGAGTCATTGAGCAACATCGTGCGGCATTCCGAAAGCCCCAGAGCAAGCCTTATAGTTGACCGTCTGCCATCGGTCATTCGGATCAGGATAAAGGATCACGGTATTGGCTTTGATGTCGCATCGAAAAACAGATCAGGATCCGGATTTGGGCTTCGAACTATCTCGGAACGGGTTCGGTTCCTCGATGGGCAGATCGATCTAACCTCGACTCCCGGATCGGGCACGACCGTGGATATTGAGGTAAAGATCCCCGGGAGGGCATCATGAAGAGCAAGATATCGGTTCTGATCGTCGATGACCATCCGATATTTCGGCAGGGCTTGACAGCCGTTATCGGCAAAGACCCGCGCCTTACGGTGGTCGGAGAAGCCGGAAATGGGGTCGAGGCATTGGATGCCGTTAAAGCCGCAGAGGTCAAAGTTATTGTCCTCGATATTGATATGCCGGTCATGGACGGGCTGGACACTGCGAGAGCACTGAGAAATACCGGTTCAGACGTGGCGATCATCTTCCTGACCATGCACAAGGACACGTCGATCCTGCGATCGATGAAGATGTTGGATGTCAGGGGCTACGTCTTAAAAGATTCGGCCATGAATGAGATCGTTGACTGCATTCGGATAGTGGCGGCCGGTAAGACGTACTTAAGTCCCGCTCTAAATGAAATTGTGCTGGGAGCAATGGGCGAGAATACGGAATCGGGCACCTTTAAGGCATTGCAGACACTGACGGCAACGGAAAAGCGAGTCCTAAAGCGTATCGCCGAATCAAAGACCAATCGCGAGATAGCTGCCGAGCTTTTTGTCGCCGTCAGAACCGTCGAAACCCATCGGTATAATATCTGCTCGAAACTTGATCTTGCCGGACCGAACGCCTTACTTAGTTTTGCTATCGGAAGTAAGAAAAGTATCCTTGACCGGATCCCTGACTAAGTAGTTCTACATAGACCTTTCAGTAGTTATTCGTATTCCAAACTGATTTCCCAGCCTCTACAATATTGGTTCGTTCACAATTTCTGAATCGCATTTGTCAGGAACAGGCAAAGACTCGATTTGGGCCCGTCGGTGCTTATACTCGATGACCCTGAGCCCCTGATCTTATATGCGTTCAGCCGGATGAAAACGACCTATGAGAACTCTACGTCTCCATTGTGCGGCCCTTTCGATGCTTTTATTAACGTTAGTGTGCGCCGGACAAGAGCTATATACCCCCCGGAACGTCAAAGCCGCCTACGCAAATGGCATGCGATCCCGCGATGGCAAGCCTAGTGCGAAGTACTTTCAAAACAGTTCTGTTCACGACATTAAGATATTCGTTGCCCCGCCGAGCAGGCGGGTCGTCGGAACTGAACAGATCGTTTACAAGAACAATTCTCCGCTCACGCTGCCGGCACTTGTGTTTCGTTTCGAACTCAACGCCCATTCACCTGGGTCCCCTCGCGAGCAGTATCAGGACGAACAATGGCTGACCGACGATGTGAAAATCGATGAGTATTCAGAAAACGGGAATGTCCGGCCGTGGAAGCCCCTGCTTACCCTTAAGGGGGCAACGTATAACGGGATCTTTCTCGAAAAGCCCCTTGCGCCGGGCGAGTCGATCACGTTGAATTTTCGTTGGCACTATGATCTTGCCGTCAAATCCGGCCGCGAGGGAGCGATTACCGACAGTACCTTTTACCTTGCGTACTTCTATCCCCGCGTTGCGGTGTTTGACAACGTCAACGAATGGGACAAGGTTCCCCATCCGCTCGCTCACGAATTCTATTCTGATTTCAACGATTACAACGTCGAGGTCAATGTGCCGAAAAATTTCGTGGTCTGGGGTACGGGCGACCTCACCAACGTAGATGAGGTCTTGCAGCCTTCATACGCGGCCCGACTAAGACGCTCATTTACGGCCGACGACGTGGTCAAGGTTGCGACATGGGACGAGATGAAGGCTCGAAACGTAACATTGCAGAAGGAGTGGCTGACGTGGAAATTCTCTTCTCGAAATGTCCCCGATGTCGCCTATGCGATCAGTGACACATATGCCTGGGATGCCGGAAGCTTGATCGTCGATAAAAAGACGGGTCGCCGAGCCAGTGCGCAGGCGGCCTATGATGAACCGTCTAAGAATTTCGCCAACATGGTCTCGTACATCAAGACCGCCCTTGACTTTGCGTCGAACGACTGGCCGGGAGTGCCGTATCCCTATCCCAAGATGACGGTGGTACGCGGATTCGCCGACATGGAGTATCCGATGATGGCGAACGATAGCTCTCAGGACGACCCCGGACTGCAACAATGGATCGCCGGCCATGAGATCCTACACACCTATTTTCCATTTTATATGGGAATCAACGAGCGGCGATATAGCTTTATGGAGGAAGGCTGGACCACTGCCTTTGAGTATCCATTTAACGTCAAGGTTCTCGGAAAAGAACGGGCAGATTCGCTTTTCAAGAAGTTCAGGGTAGAGCAATGGATAAAAGCCAACACTGGCGAATCGGATATTCCGATAATCACGGACGAAAGCGCGATCTCGGGCCTGGTCACGACCTACGGCGACAATAAATATGGCAAGGCGGCTCTTGGATATCTCGCCTTGAGGGAAATGCTCGGCGATGCGGACTTTCGAAAGGGCCTGCACGGTTTCATGAATGATTGGAACGGCAAGCATCCGATCCCGTGGGACATGTTCTACAGCTTTAATACCTACACCGGAAAGAACCTGAATTGGTTCTGGAACGCGTGGTTTTTCTCAAACGGATATATCGATCACGCGATCACTGGCTTGAGAGTCGAAAACGGCAGCTCAGTCGTGACGATCAAGAACGTCGGCGGTTATCCTGCACCATTTGATCTGATCGTTACATTTGCAGACGGCTCTAAGGAAACGATCCGGCAGGGGCCCGACGTGTGGCGATCGAATCTTAATGAAACGAATGCTCGGATCGGCCAGTCAAAAGCGGTGCGATCGGTTGTCATAGACGGAGGCATATTCATGGACGCAAATCCTGCGGACAATACGTTCAACGTGAAATGATCGTCCGGGTTCGATCTGGCCGGACCCTCGCCCAAAAAAATTTACTTTGTATCTATTCTCGGCCCTTCGGCTTTGTGCCGGGAAACTCAGATCTATTAACAAATAGGAGAACAGGAATGTTTGAAAAACAAAAGATCACAGTTGTTGTCATTGCGGTTTCATTATTGTTCGGGACGCTGGGAGCCACTCCTGCGGCGGCCTTTTCCGGCACTATAACGTGCGAGAGTTTCGGGGGTGGTTACAACTACTGCCGTGTTAATACCGATAACAACGTTCGGGTCGAGCGCAGATTGTCGGCGTCCGGATGTATCTATGGGCGTGACTGGGGATACGACCGCCGTGGAATATGGGTGGATCACGGCTGCCGCGCGGAGTTCCGGTATGGCGGCAGCGGAAACAATGCGGCCGTTGCCGGCGGAGCGATCCTGGGTGGACTGATATTGGCCGGTGTTCTTGCAAGCAAGAAAAAGAAATCTGATGCTGAAAGCGAAGGCTGGAAGGACGGCTCCTCGCACGTTTCAAGCTATTTCGTCGGTACATTTCGCGGTTGGAACCCCAATCGGGACGAACTTACGGACATTACGATCTCGCCGGACGGTTCCGTGACCGTGCGAAATTCCAATTCCAGCTACACGGACTTTGGTACATTTAGCGACCGGACGCTGGCATTGCCCTGGGGTGTGTTCGAAGTTGAAAAGAAAGATGGCGGCCTGTTGGCAAAGGGCCGAGGAGACGAGTCGCTGACATACGTTCGCGTTCGATAGGCCACGGCAGGAGAAAAGAGAAAAATGAAAGTCAAAAAGTTATCAATCGCGTTTCTATTGTCCTTGATCACACTTTTTGTCGGTACGAGTGATGTACTGGCACAAAGGGGCGGTCGAAAAACTACTGCCCCGGCCCCGGCCCGATCGACCGCCCCGCCCCCCGCCGTTCTCAATAACGTGGATACGCTCACGATGATACGGCGGAGCAATCGACTCAATGTTGGTGTTGCGTCGTTTATCCCTTGGGCTATGCATGACAAGAATGGCAAACTCATCGGCTTTGAGATCGATGTTGCACAAAAGCTCGCGGAGGATCTCGGAGTAGAGCTTCATCTTATGCCTTCGGGACAAAGTTCCCTGCTCGACAACCTTCTCAGCAAGCGCGTCGACATACTTATAACCGGGATGTACCCGACGCCGCAGCGGGCCCTTCTTGTCAATTTTTCAGATCCGTATGCTAAGTCCAAGATCGAGTTGATAGCCAGCCGAGACAAAATGCGTGACAAGGGTGATCGTAGGCACTACAACGACCCTGACGTTACGATCGGCGTAGTTTCCGGAGCCGTTTACGAATCGATCGCCCGTGCAGAATTCCCAAAAGCAAAAATTCAGCTCTTTGACAACGAGGCCGAATTGATGGAGGCAGTGGGCAGCGGCTCGATCAATGCAGCAATGGCATCAACGCCCGGGCCGGAGTTTGCGATGAAACACGGAAATGCACGTATCTTCAGGCCGCTTGCCGATCCGATCAACACGATGGACGAGAGTCTGGCCATTCGCAAGGGCGATGTCGATTTTCTCAATTATCTCAATACGTGGATCCGTTTCCACGAAAGGAACGGATGGCTAAAGGCCAAACGCGAATATTGGTTCGAGGGCACCGACTGGGCTGATCAGCTCTAACCGGCAGCCTCTGCCTTGGCCATTATCGACCAAGATCATTGACGTCTAAATCGACTCGACATTTGGTCAGGTGTTCGTTTCATCCGCCCATCGGTGAGCGGATCGAACAGAACGGGACTGGCAAATGAATATTAGACCGGGCTTTTTGCGGCCCTTGAAAAAGGAGTTTTATGTCATTTAAGAAAATCTCAGTTGCGACTTTCGCAATGTTTTTGTTGGCTGTGTCTGCGATCGCTCAACAGACTCCCAGCGATCTTTGGGATCTGGTGGGAGTTCGCGGCTCAAACGGCGAGAGTGAATTGACCGATCGCGGCTTCAGGTATATCAAGACCACGAAGGCAGGCAATCGTTCCTTCACAAATTGGTGGCGGTCATCGGACCAGACGTGTATTACGGTCGCGACGGTCGATGGCCGTTATGATTCGATCGTCAAGGTGACAAATCTCGATTGCAATAGATCTCCCGGAGTTACCTGGAATAGCGGGGGAAATTGGGGTGGAAACGGCGGTTGGAATAACAACAGCGATCGTCAGGTCAGCCCTCCCGACTGGGCTCGCGGGAATTTTTACGCTACCGGGCCTCGCGGCGAGAACATTCAGCTAACCATCAACAATAATGGAAGCGTTGTTGCCTATGTGAATGGCGGGCAGAGTTACGGTTCGTTCGTAAGCGGCAATAACCTGAGCATTAATGGGGCCAGATCAAGTGTCTCCCGAAATGGAAATGGCATAACGACCACAAGCAATTCCAACGGCGAACGTATCGTATATTCGCGCAATTCGTGGGGAAACAGTGGTGGCAGTTGGCACCAGAACACTTGGGGTTCCGGCAATTGGGGAGGCGGCCAGATAAGCCCGCCGAGTTGGGCACGGGGAAATTTCTACGGCATTGGTCCCAGAGGCGAGCGGATAACTCTAACGATCAATAGCAACGGTTCCGTTTCCTCTGACGTAGATGGCGGCATCAATTACGGCAGCTACATTAGCGGCGATATGATCCGGATCAATTCTGCGACTTCGAGAGTGTCACGCAATGGAGGCGGGATCACCACTACCAGCACCAACAACGGCGAACGTATCAACTACTCGCGAAGCGGATGGTCGGGTGAGTGGAGAAACAGAAACTGGTGATACTCAGACATCGGCCGTCAGATCGTTTGGAATGGCAGTGAACTGCACGGAACTCAGCTATTTGGTTCTGGCGGCCGGTTCGAGATCGCAAAAGATCGGGTCTTCGCCTCAATGCCGTTCGGCAAAGAGGCCTTTGGGGGGAGCTGGCGTTGTTCCGTCTCCCCAATTTTGAACAGAACCCACCATCAGTAAGGTTCCGAGTTGTAATTATGAACATACGATTGATCGAATCGATCATTATTTTGGTGGTTTACCTTTCGATCATTATGATCGGGGCAAAGATCGAGATCGGCGGCGGCACCATGAGTCAATCCGAGATGGTGAGTCGCCAGATCTCGATCAGCCTGGTCATAGGATTTGTCTTTTTATCGGGTGTTGTGGCGCTTTTCGGCTGGCGTCGCGACACCGGGCTGACGCCTATCCGCAATGCTAAGAGCCTTCTGATACTCTGGCTGCCGGCCCTTTTTATTCTCGGCTTTTTCTCTGTGGCGGTGTTGCTCGGGCTGCCCGCTGTGCAAGCGTTGGTTTACGTTGGTATCAATACGCTGCTTGTTGGTATCTCAGAAGAACTCGCATTTCGAGGCGTTTTGTTCAGCGGGGCAAGGTCTGCCCTCCGGCCGATCGGAGCGATCGCTCTTACATCCGTCATTTTTGGAGCGGTTCATGTACTTAACGGCATTACTACCGGAGATTGGGCGACAGCCGCTGTTCAGGCCACTGCCGCGGCGATGTCGGGGCTTCTGTTTATCGCGATCCTGATCAGGACCGGCTCGATCGTACCCGCGATGATCGTCCACTGGCTTTGGGATTTTGGAATTTTCGCCCTTGGTTCTCGAAATGGACATCATCCCGCACCTGTCGCTGCCGATGACTCGGGGATCATGTCGGTTCTTGGCCCCGTGATCTTTGTATTACCGAACTTTCTTTTTGCTCTGTGGCTGTTAAGGGGCGTTGGTTCAAAGCGAAGCGAAGATCTCATCTGATCCGCTGACAGACGAACATCGCTTTCGGAGAAATTTATGCCGAAGAATGCGCCGTCCGCGACAGTACTCGATCGGCCAACGGGAGAGTAGCTCTTCTATGCACAATGCGCTGCCGGTGTGAGGACTTTGTCGGAGCAGGGGTTGCCGTCTGAGGCTCATTTCCGAAGAGCAGTGGCTTTATCTTTTGAATAACGACGGGGGTGCGGTCCGACAACTGTTCTCTGCAATCGCCGGCACGTACAACGGAGTGATCTGACATATGAAAAGCAAGCTGACAATTTCCCTGGTGGTATTCGTTGTATATGCGTTCATCATCTTGTACTTACCCCGGCTATTTCTTCCGCATTTGCAGCAATCGCAATCGGACTTTGCGAGCTCCGGGATCTCGTACGTGCATTTTGTTGCGATCGCGTTCCTCCTCGGCTTTGTATTGATAGCAGGGTGGCGGCACGATGTGGGCCTGAAAATGCCGCGACCGGGGACGAATTGGCTCATTTTATGGTTGCCGGTCGTTCTGATCATTTTGTTCTTTTCGCTCGGATTATTTCTGGGGTTTAAGTCAGGCCCGGCAATGATGTATGCGGCGATCAATATGATCGCTGTCGGTATCGGCGAAGAACTTGCGTTTCGAGGCGTCGTTTTTGCAGGAGCTCGTTCACAGTTCAGAACCTGGGGTGCGATCGTGTTCGCAGCAGTGATCTTTGGCGCGATCCACGTGATGAACGGGTTTGGCACGGGCGACTTCGTCAAATCGTCGGTCCAGGCCGTAAGCGCTACCCTGTCGGGTTTCCTGTTCATTGCGATATTGATCAGAACCGGCTCGCTGATCCCCGGTATGGTGATCCACTTTTTATGGGATTGGAGCATTTTTGCGAGTTCCACCCAGCACGATTCGGATGCAGGTAATGAGAATTCGGGGATCGTTAAGATCCTGCTGCCGATACTCTTTGTTCTGCCTAATTTTCTTTACGCACTTTGGCTGCTTCGCGGCGTGGGCTCGAGGAGCAGTGAAGACCTATTGAGTTAGGTCACAATTATTTGAACCTGGGTCGAGTCATCGTTTCAGCTTCAATGACGATCAATCGATTAAGATCATGAAATTCTATCCAAAGATACTGAATGTGCTGGCCGTATTCGTTATCGTCTCGACAATGACGAGTTGCGAAGCGGGGCCGGCCAAGAACATTGCAACTGACAAGACGCTCGCTGCCAACAATTCAGATCCATCGAATGCAGCGTTAGCTGGAAACTCGGCAAAAGATGCTAACCCGGCCGTCACCTCGCCGGGCAAGCCCTTCTCCAAAACGTTGGAACTTCACGGCATTAAGTTCGTCGTCGAGAGTCCAAACTCGGCGACAGGCAATACGGTCAAAGTAACCCCGTCCGGGCTCGAAGTGTCGAATGACGTACAGACAAGGTCGGTAAACGGCGAGGTCTATGACGCTGAGGTAGGTGATCTGAATATTGACCTCTCGCCCGAGATCTATATCTATGTACGCGAAACCGGGGGTAACAAAAAAGCAAGCCTGATCGCGTATTCGGCAAACAAGAAGAGATCGTTGAGCGAGATCGCGATACCGGAAGTCGATACAAAGTCGAAGGAATTCGCCGGCTATAACGGCGGAGATGAATTCGCGGTTGTCGAATCAACTCTTGCCCGGAGGTTTCCGATATACGACGGGTCCGGGGCTGACGCCAAGAAGACGGGAAAGATGCGCCAGCTCAAATACAAGCTCAAACAAGGCGAGGCGATGTGGCAATTGACCATCGCGGGTTCGACGGAATTTTAAGTTGAGAACATTGAACATTACGACGACTCACTTGTCGAGCGTAAGAGAAAGTAAAACAAGGAAAGGTAAAAAAATGAAAATAAACAAAATTGTCGCAGTACTATTTCTGATCTCCATTTGGAGCATCGCCGGATTCGCGCAGGAAACGCCGTCCGAACTTCGTGATCTTATCGGAGCTCGGGGCTCGAGCGGCGAGACCGCTCTTCAAAAACGCGGATATAAGTTTGTAAAAACGACCGAAGGAAGCGACCGAAAGTGGTCAAATTGGTGGAAGTCCAGCTCTAAGACCTGCATCACTGTCGCAACCGTTGACGGGCGATATGATTCGATCGTCAGTTCGTCGCCGCTTGATTGTAACCAGAACGCAAATGGCGGCGGGTCTGAATCGACCGGTTCAGATCCCTCATCGGATTATTCCGACCTGATCGGCGCCAAAGGCTCAAGCGGCGAGGCCGAACTGGAACGACGCGGCTACAAATTTATTAAGACCACCGAAGGGGGCGACCGAAAGTGGTCAAATTGGTGGAAAGCGTCACCTAAAACTTGTCTGACCGTCGCGACAGTCAACGGAAGGTTTGACAGTATTGTTGCCGGTTCGGAACTCGACTGCAAAGCGGGCGGAAACTCCTCATCCGGCGGCAGCTCGGCGGTCGATCTCAAGGACCTCGTCGGCTCGAGAGCCGCCGGTGCCGAGACGGAGATCGAAGGTCGGGGCTTTCGTAACGTTAAGAGCAATAAATCCGGATCAGCGAGCTTCACGTTTTGGAAAAATGACGATACCGGTCAGTGCGTGATGATGACCGTTCGAAACGGAAAGGTCTCGAGCATCGTGAAAAGCAACGATCCGGCATGTCGGTGATCTTTGCAAAAGGGATCCGGCGTCCCTGGTAATGCGTTGGTGCGATCTGTCGGATCGTGACCTCGATTTCAAATCTCGCATTTTGCATTTTTGGGGCCGCGAATAAGCATCGTGAGGTATTAGACGAATTAAGGTGAATAAAATATGACTACCTATAGACCACAGAGCATTATGCGTTCAGCATTGGCTCTTCTGCTTCTTGTCGGTTTCGTGATGAACACCGCTGCACAGTCAGCGTTGTCCAAGGACGAAAAGAAGTTGACCAAGTCCCTAAATGTTAAGACCATCGAGCGGCTCACCCGCGAGCTCTCCGACGATAAGCTTGAGGGCCGGGGCACGCTCCAACGCGGAGGCGATATGGCCGCGGGCTGGATCGCCGAGCAGATGAAGCGAATGGGCCTCAAGCCGCTCGGTGATAACGGGACGTATCTGCAATCAATGCCGCTCGTCGAGACCGTCTTCACCGACGAGTCGAGCGTGACGCTCAACGGACAGAAACTAACCTACGCAAAGGATTGGAGTGCCCCGCTTCTGCTCGGGAATATTAAGATGGAGCGGCCGCTGATCTTCGTCGGCCATGGCTTTGTCTCAGATGAACTCGGGCGAAACGACCTAAAGGATGCCGATCTGAAGGGTAAGATCGCGGTTCTCATTGACGGTCCGCCCCGCAACTACACGACCGCGAAATGGAAGGAGATAACGGACAAGACCTCTGCGATCCCGCTCTTGTTACAGCGCGGGGCGGCCGGCGTACTGCTGGCCGGCAACGGCCGGGGCATCTACAAACCCGCCTTTATCGTCGATCAAACAGGACGACGCAATATAGCGACCGTCGACAAGGCAAAAGAGCTGTCGCCGATCCCGATCATGTTTCTCGGCGAGGATGCAGCCGCACGGCTTTTCGAGGGCGCGGACCTGAACATCGCCGAGGCGATGGACGACGCGTCTGACCTCGAGTTTCAGCCGATGGACCTCAAGCCGAAGATCAAGATCGACCTCAAAATAAA
>JAIBCA010000095.1 GCA_019694345.1 Pyrinomonadaceae bacterium
ATGAAGCAATTGGCGGCCTTTTACGCGATCGGGCTCGTCATTATCACGTCGATCGCAGTTTCCGTTTTCGCTCAGAACAAGGCAGTTGAAACACTGCCGGAGGTCAGCGTCGATCGCACTGCGAGCGGCACTGCACTCAACACGGCGAAAACAGACATCCAGCGCGTCGTCCTGAATCTCGGGGCGACCGGCAAGGTCGAGGTCACGATCAACAATCCGACCGATCGCTTCGGCGACGCGGATTTTATCGGGATCGACGCCCTCGGTAACGAGGCAGCCCGTCAGACGATCGAGTTATCGCCCGGCATGAACGCAACGGTTCAGTTGGCCGATATCTTTAAGTCTGACGAAGCCGGCAGTTGGGCGTTTATCAAGGTCCAGGTGTCGGTGCGTCCGACCTTTGACCTCGACCTTTCGGCAAGGACCAACCCGATCGCATTCTTTTCGCAGCAGTCGAGTCAGTGGGGTTCGAATAAACTCGGAACCTGCCGATATGACACAATAAAAAGTGCCGGCTGTGCGATAACGGCGATCTCAATGGCGGGTTCGAGCCGGGCGACCGGCCTCAACCCGGCGACGATGAATACGTATCTGACGAACAACGGCGGCTACAGCAGCGGTTGTCTGGTCAACTGGAGCAAGGCGGCTGATTTTGACGGCACGGCCGGCTTCAAATACGTAGGCAGCGGAACGGTCAAGTCGGTGTCGAGTTTGAAATCGAACATCGACGCCGGGAATTATCTCGTGACCCGTTCGTCCAGATTTACCAACCACTATGTCGTAATAGTCGGTTATGACAATCAGGGCACGGCGATCGGAGATTTTTTCTACTACGATCCGTGGGACGTGAACGCAACCAAGCGAAAGGTCGGTGACGGCTGGGTGTCAACGGCAAGTGCGACGCAGATCTATCGGTAAATTTCCGGTAGTTGCCGCAACTAGAAAGGGCTGTCCGCAAGGGCAGCCCTTCTTTGTCGAGATCATCTGTATGGGATCCTACTTTTCCGAATACGCGAGCTTTATCGAGTTCATTCCGCGGAGGATCACACGCTGGCGGCGGACCACGCGTTTGCGGTTCTTGGCCGGGTTGAAAACGTTGAGCGGGCTCGGGATCATCGCAGCGAGAAACGCGGCGTCCTCACGCGACAGGTCGGAGGCACTCTTTTTGAAATAGTATCGCGAGGCAGCCTCGGCCCCGTAGATGCCGTCGCCCCACTCGATTATGTTGAGATACAGCTCGAGGATCCGTTTTTTGGTCAGTTCGCGTTCCAGGAAGTATGTATAGACCGCCTCGCGTCCCTTGCGTAAAAAGTTGCGGTCCTCCGATAAGAACAGGTTCTTTGCCAATTGCTGGGTAACGGTCGAAGCCCCGCGTTTGAAGCTCGGCATCGGCGGTATCCAGTCGTTCGGGTCGTAGTCGCCTTCTTCTTTGGCTTCTTTTTCGCCCTCTTTAACTGCCTCGTCCCAGGCGGCCTGAATGGCATCCCAGTCGAACCCGTTATGTTGAAAGAAGCGTGAATCTTCGCCGGCAAGCACGGCTCGTTGAAGGTTTGGCGATATCTGTTCGATCGGCATCCAGATCATCGCTTTTTTCGGCTCGCGGCCCTCGGCTCGCGCCTCGGAAATGCGGTATTCGATCATCGACGAGGTGGTCGGATTCTCTGTCCGCAGACGCGAGATCGCCGGAAACGTGATCAGCTCGTAGCCGATCCATACTGCCACGGCCCCGACGAAGATGATAAAAAGCAATTTGGTCCAGTACCACATCGTTAGTCGTAAATATTAAATCGTGGTTGTGAAATAGTAAATCGCGGAACGGGTTTCACTCGCGATCAGCGGTGAGCGGCGACGGCGGGCCAAGTGTGCCGCCCGGCACTCCGGGCGGGTGAAATTTGCATTAAACTGTTTACTATTCACGATTCTGGATTTACTATTTCTCATTATGGGTCAATACGATAATGTCGTTGCAGTAGTTCTCGGGGGCGGTGCGGGTTCGCGGCTTTTTCCGCTGACTCACGAACGGTCTAAACCGGCGGTCCCGCTGGGCGGAACGTATCGTTTGATCGACGTTCCGGTTTCGAATTGCATCAACTCAAATATCACCCAGATCTTTGTCCTGACCCAGTACAATTCGGCGTCGCTTAACCGGCACATTTCGCGAACGTACCGCTTTTCGAGTTTTTCGACCGGTTTTGTCGAGGTCCTTGCCGCCGAACAGACCAAGGATAATCCTGAGTGGTTTCAGGGCACTGCCGACGCGGTTCGCCAGATGCTGCCGCACTTGCGTGACTGGCACGTCGATACCCTTTTGATCCTATCGGGCGACCACCTCTATCGGATGGATTACCGTAAGTTTCTCGACCGGCATTTCAGCACGGGAGCGGACCTGACCGTTTCGGTGGTGCCTTGCCGGCCGGACGAAGCGGGCGAGTTTGGCTTGTTGAAGACCGACCCCCAAGGGGCAATCGTTGAATTCAAGGAAAAACCTAAAGGGGCCGACCTCGAACAAATGAGGGTCGATACGACGAATTTTGGCCTGGATCCTGAATCGGCGGTGAAACGCCCTTTTCTGGCCTCGATGGGGATCTACGTATTCAATTACAACAAACTCGTTGACCTGCTGAAGATGGACAGCTCGTGGGTGGATTTTGGGCGTGAGATCATCCCGGCGGCGATCGACAAGTACAACGTCCAGGCACATCTTTTCAAGGACTATTGGGAAGACATCGGTACGATCAAGGCATTTTATGAGGCAAATCTGGACCTTGCCTCGCCGCTGCCGAAATTCAACTTCTTTAATGCGGAATCGCCCATCTATACCCGCAGCCGGTATCTGCCGCCTTCGAAAATGCAAGACTGCGATATCGACAATTCGATGGTCAGCGAGGGCTGTATCCTGAACGGCGTAAAGGCCCGACGCTCGATAATCGGCCTCCGATGCCGGATCGACCAGGGCACGACGATCGAGGATTCGATCATAATGGGCTCGGACTTTCTCGAATCGATCGAAGAGATGCGTGAAAAGATGTCTGCCGGGAAACCGCCGATCGGGATCGGCCGAAATACGGTGATAAAACGGGCGATAATCGATAAGAACGTAAGGATCGGCAACAACGTCCGGCTGGTGAACAAGGACGGCATCGAACACCTCGACCACGAAAGCAAGTCGTTCTACATCCGCGAGGGCATCATCATCGTCCCCAAAAATGCCACGATCCCGGACGGCACTGAGATCTGACGCTATCGTCGCGGACGTTCGCGGCGATTTAAGTACCCCTCACGAGCGCGGACGACCAGGCCCGGACGGTCGACCTTGACCTTTACGTTGGTTCGCCGCCCCGCGATACGCTCGGTCGACGGATAATAGCCGATACTGTAAAATTCGCGCAATTCGCTTGCGATCTTGGAATACGCAGCAGCGAGGTTACCCAGGGTCGAAGCGTCATACCTGCGTCCGCCGGTTCGCACGGCAAGCGAATCGAGATACTCTTCGGCACGGCGATATTCTTCGGCTGTCGTTCCTTGATTGCCCGCCGATCCAACGCCCGGGACCGGTGATCGGCCGGGAATGCCGCTCGTGGGCGGTAAAGTGTCTCGGACCGGTGGCGGGCCGCCAAGGATCGTTCCGTTCTTCATCGCCTGTACGTCGGCAAACGTGTCGTAGCGGATCGTATAGATCAGGGCATCGAGCTCCATCGCGTCGTCGAGGTTGTTGAGGTCATTGACGCGCCGGCTCGTGGTATCAACTCCGTCGGTAAATAGGATGATCGCTTTACGGCCGGTGATCCGCCGCATTCGGTCGTTTATGGTCAGGTCCACCGCCTCATAGAGACTTGTGCCGGTCGATATTTGCGTCCGTTTGATCGCCTGATAGATGGACTTTCGATCGCTCGTCGCCTCGCAGAGCATGTGGACGTCCTGATCGAATGAGATGACCATGACCTTATCCTGCGGCCTAAGCTGATCGATGAAGGCAATTGCCGCCGATTGGATCTCGGCGATCTTGAAGGTCGTCGAGTAACTCATATCCAGCATGAGCGCGACCGTGAACGGCTCGTTCTCATTGGCGAACAGTGCGATCTGCTGGCTGACGCCGTCCTCAGACACGGCAAAGTTCTCGCGGGCAAGCCCGGCAACGAAACGGCCCTTCTTGTCCATCACGCGGATCGGCACCGAGACAAGCTGGGTTTCGACCTTGATAATGTCATCATCGGCGGGTAAGGCGGGCGGCACAGCTGCGATGGCCTCGGCGGGCGTCGGCGTCGGGACAGCGGCCGGCGGACGTTCGTTCGATCGCCCATTGCCGCCCGGCGTCACGCGGCCTGATTGGGCGAACACCGCCGGAACGGTGACGATCGCTATCAGGAGGAATATCTTAATACTGCGTCTTAGCATCTAACAAAACGGCGTTCAGATCACCTCTTACGATGCGGTTGGCAAGGGCAAAAGATGCAAACGGCAAAAAAAGAAGCCGGGGCTTGCCCGGCTCCTTGGTCTGCGAGATCCTCGGCGTTGTCATTTGCCCGCCAGAGTGCGGTCGGTTTGACCGACTATGTAGCTATTTTTGGCCCTAACGACGACGTCGGGACGCATTACCCGAATTTTGATCTGTTTGCGTTCGCCGACCTTGCCAACGACATCGGGATAGTAACCCAGCGAATATTGGCGACGCAGTTCTTCGGCGATGCCGGAAAATGCCGCGTCGATGTTCATCAGGGACGACGCCTCGAATGCACGGCCGCCGCTATTGGCCGCCAGGGTCTCGAGATACTTGCGGCCTGTGTCATATTCGCCGGAACTGCCGCCACGACGGCCGCCACCGCCGCCCGTGCCGACATTAACGTTACCGCCGGTCAGGATCGCCCCGAGGATGTCCCCAAAAGTGACCCGGCCGCCGGAACCTCGGGGCCCGGTCGGCGGAAAGGTCCGCCCCGTGCCCATATCTCGGGACGTGTCGTAACGGATCGTGTAGAAAAGAGCGTCAACCTCTTCGGTGTCCTTGATGGTGCTCTGAAATGTCGCCCGCTTTGACGTTGTATCGACCCCGTCCGTGAAAAGCACGACCGCCTTGCGCCCGCGGATCTGGCGGAGTTCCTGATTGATCGCGTAATCGACCGCCTCATACAATCCGGTGCCATCGCCGAACTGTGCCTGACGTATCGCGTCGCGAAGCTGATACCGGTTATTCGTCGGCGGGCAAAGGACATTAACGTTTTGATCGAATGAGATCACCATCACCCTGTCAGCGGGGCGAAGCTTGTCAACAAAGGTGATCGCTGCCTGCTGGATCTCATCGATGCGAAACTGAGTCGAGGGGCTGACGTCGATCAAAAGTACTACGGTGAAAGGCTGCTCGACCGACTGAAAGTAGTCGACCTTTTGCTCGACGCCATTCTCGAATATTTTGAAATCTTGCTGACGAAGCCCGGAGATGAACCGGCCGTCACGGTCAAGCACCGAGACCGGCATCGTGACCAGATTGGTTTCGACCTTGATCACCTCGTTTTCGTCAAAGATGTCGGGCGTCGCGGTCGCCTCGGGCTTCGGCGACGGCGCGTTTCTGCCGCCCTGCAAAACCGGCGGGCCGCCCTGGCTTTTGGAATAGGTATCGTTACCGAGTGTCGGGGGCACCGGCGTCGAGGCAACACGCGGACGTGTCGAAGTATTCGACTGGGCCGCCGCAAAACTCACCGAAATGCCGAGAAATATGACTCCAAGCAGCGTTTTTTTCATCACGATCAAATCCCCGCCAAGCAGTTTTGACCAATGCAAGGCGGTCTCTTTGATTGTGCATTACAAAAAATCGTTGCTATGAATTTGCCTCGAGTGACGCGGCAGCGAGATCGTGAAAGCGCCGCCGCACCGAGTTGAGCAGAACGAACGGGAGTTCGTGGCAATGTGTCCGATTTGTCAGCAGGATAAAGACCCTTTCTTTGACCGGGTCGATCCAGAGGCTGGTGCCCGTAAAACCCAAATGGCCAAAGCTGGCAGGCGACATATTTGTTCCGGCCGTTGACTCGGGCGTTGTCGCAAGCTGGAACCCGACCGAACGGTGCTCGTTGCCGCACGGTGAGAAATTGCGTTGAAACAGTTCGCAGATATCCGCCGACACGAGAGTGGAATATTCGGGCAAAAACTGATGAGCGAGCCTGAAAACATTATCCGCGGTCGAAAAAAGCCCCGCGTGGCCGGCAACTCCGCCCATAAAGTGTGCGTTGCCGTCATGCACCTCGCCCCAGATCACCTCGCTGCGAAAAGCTCCCGGCTTGATCGGAAGGTGGGGAAACTCGCTCTCGCAGGTCTGGCGTTCAAATCGATTGCCGGTTTCGCTGGCAGCCGTAAAGCGTCGGTATATGCTCGGCGGCCGAAAAAAGGTGCGATCGAGTGCAAGCGGTTCGAAGATCATCTCGATCGCCGCGTCGTCGAGATCGCGGCCCGTGACCCGCTCTATCAGTCGGCCGAGGGCAACGTAATTCAGATCGCTGTAGGTTACCGAGTCGTTCGATCTTAGGAGCGGCGTTCGGGCGATCTCGGCCACGATCGCGTCCGGTTCGTCAACGCACAGGTAAAGCGGCAGCCAGGCGGCGAGTCTTGAGGTATGCGTCAGCATCTCGCCGACGGTGATCTCGTTCTTATCAGGCGCGGCAAAATCGAGCAGCAGATCGGCGACACGGTCATCGAGCGAGATCTCGCCCTGGTCGATCAGGATCGCACTCAGCAATCCGGTGACCAGAGGCTTTGTCAGGCTCGCGAGGTCATAAATCGTGTTCGGACCGGCATCGATCACCTCGGGTTCGATAACGGCCCTCCCGACCGCGTCAACCGCGACAACGGTTCCCTTTTCGGCGACCAAATAGACGGCCGACGGAAAATCTCCGGCGGCGATCCGCTCCAGCAAAAGGTCTGAGACACTTTCGAACTTCATTTGAGCGAGAGCCTCGACGCGTGACTTTCGATCTTTTCTAATACACCGACAGCCAATGCAAGTGCCCGCCGGCCGTCTTCGCCTGTAACGGGCGGTTGCGTATCTTTTTCGATCGACTCGAGAAATGCCGTGATCTCGGCCCTTAGCGGCTCGACATCATCGATCGCCAGCCGATCGATCGATATCCCGAGCAGCGGATGAGCGGCTTCCGGATCGAGAGAGGTCAGCGAAGCAAATTTCGTCCCGTAATCAAGGACAGCATACGAATTTGTCTGGTAGAACCGCGTCTTTCGGATCTTTTCGGTTCCGATCCTCGACGCCGTGATATTTGCCACGGCGCCGTTCTCAAACTCGATGCGGGCATTCGCCGCGTCAACCTTGTCCGAAACCACGGGAATACCGACCGCACGTATGTCGGCAACGGCAACGTCAGATCCGACGAGCCATTGGACCGCATCGAGGTCGTGGATCATCACGTCAAGCACGACATCGACATCCAGCGAACGGTTCGGAAACGGCGAAACGCGATGAATCTCAAAATAGAGCGGGTTAGTGACCCTTGGCCGAAGGGCGACCATCGCCGGATTGAATCGCTCAAGCTGGCCGGTCATCAATTTTGCGCCGGACGCGGCGGACGCGGCGATCATCCGATCGGCTTCGTCCAGCGTGAGGGCGATCGGTTTTTCGACAAGGGCGTGAGTCCCGGCGGAAAGGAAAGCACAGGCGATCTCGCAATGAGTTTCGGTCGGTGTCGCGATCGAGACCATGTTCACCTTGCCGATCAGTTCTCGCCAATCCGTAAATGCAGCGCATCCATTGTCAGCTGCGACGGATGCGGCCGTGGCGGCATCCGAGTCACATACGCCGAGCATCTCGACCCGCCCTTCCGCCGCGATCTCCGCCAGATTTCGAGCGTGATGTCTGCCAAGGCTCCCGGTGCCGATCGCGGCCACGCGCAACTTTTGATCTATGCTCATAATTTGATAACAAGCTGTTTTTCAGCAATACTTTACATTCTTATAGATGATGCAGGAAATTACAAAGGACGTAAGCCGCGAACCGAAGCGAATGCCGCTGATCTTTTGGGTCGGCTCGATCTTTACTGTAGTTTTCTTGTATTTTTTCGGGCTTTCGATCCCGCTTTTGGGCCCGGATGAACCCCGGTACTCGCAGGTCGCACGCGAAATGTGGCTCCGCGGTGATTGGGTCACCCCGACGCTTGGTGGAGCCCACTGGTTCGAAAAGCCGGCGCTTCTGTACTGGCTCGAGATGTTATCCTTCTCGATCTTTGGTGTAAGCGAATTTTCCGCACGATTCGGGTCGGCCGTATTTGGTCTTGGTGTCATCGCGTGCCTTGTACTGCTCGGCAACAGGTACGAATCAACGCAAAACCGTCCGCAGATCGATCGGTCGGCCGAGATCGGCCGATTCGGCTCGTGGCTGGGGTTGATCGCGGCGACCTCGCTCGGCGTGATCGTATTTTCACGCGGCGCGAGTTTCGACATCATCGTCACTTTTCCTTTGACGGCCTCGCTCATCGGGTTCTTTGTTTACGACCAGTGCAGTTCCGGATCTATCCGCATCAGATATGCGGGCCTGACGGCCTTTTATTTGTTCATCGGCGTTGCATTGATCGCAAAGGGATTGATCGGGATCGTGTTCCCGTTCGCGATCGTCGGCGGTTATTTTGTGCTTCGGCGACGTTTGCCCGGATCCGAGTTCCTGATAAGCCTTGTTTGGGGAACGGCCTTGGCGGCGGCGGTGGCTTCAGTTTGGTATTGGCCGATGTATCGGGCACACGGTTGGGAGTTCATTGACGAGTTTTTTGTTCAGCACCACTTTCAGCGGTTCACGTCGAACAAATACCTGCATCCCCAGCCTTTCATATTTTTCTTTTGGGTGTTACCGCTGATGGTGTTGCCGTGGATGCCGGCATTTCTGGCAGCGATGTGGACGTATGTCCGAAATGCCTTTCGGGCAGATGGCTCTGAAGATAGTCCGACACGGAAAACATCGTTCCTGTCCGACCCGCTGCTCTCTTTTGCCCTTGTCTGGCTTTTGGTGCCGCTGGCATTCTTCTCGTTTTCGGGTTCCAAACTGCCGGGCTATATCCTGCCCTCGGTCCCGCCGGCGATCGTGATCACGGCAACATTTTTGTATCAGCGGCTCAATTTGCATAAATGGAAGCGAGCCGTTGTCGCGGCGGCGGTCGGCACGGTCCTCATCAGTTTCGGACTGCTTTTGTTTGTCGTTCCGCGTTTTGCGGAACTCGACTCGACGCGATCTCTGTTTCAGGCGGCCAGTGAACGCGGATATGCTGCCACGCGGGTCGTAAACCTTCACACCATATCTCACAACGCCGAGTTTTACGCGAGCGGCCGATTGCTTCGTGACGATGCCGGCAAGCTTAAACGATTGTACGGCGTCACCGAGGTAAAGGAGGCGATCGAAAGGTCCGGCGAAAGAACGACATTGGTGCTGGTTCCGCTGGAGTATCTGCCGGAACTGTTGCGTTACACTGACCTTAATTCGGAAAAACTGCGTGATAACGGCGAGATCGCAATAGTGGTTTCGTCGCTGAAGTAGTCAATGCTTCACCCCATGGCCGCCCTTCGAACGCGATCCATCAAGGCGGTCCCGAGCCCTTCGTCCGCAACGGATTGGCAGTACACCTTTTCGATCCCCCTGCGATCGCATTCACGCAGAAACTCAAATATCCCGCGGGCATATTCGTCCACGTCAGCGCATATCAGGACGACCGCAAAATTGCCGTTCGGCCGATCAAGTCCGATGAAGGCAGTTCGATCGCCCGGAATTGCATCGGCGGCGTTCGAGACTATCTCAACACTCGCAGACGGCGAGTAATGGCGATGTTTCATTCCCGGGCTGCGGGGTGCGTCAGTGTCGCTGCCATCGGCGACAATAGTTGAGGGAACAACGCGGCGAAGTTCGGCGATCGTGATCGACCCGCTCCGAAGGACCACCGGAACCTCGCCCGTACAGTCCACGACCGTTGATTCGAGCCCGATCTCGGTCGCGTCCCCTTGCAGAATGCAATCGATGCGGCCGTCGAGGTCCTCAAAGACGGCTTGCCATGTCGTCGGGCTCGGTCGGCCCGAGAGATTTGCCGACGGTGCGACAACCGGCGTACCGCACTCTTTCAAAAATCGGCGTGACAGTTCGAACCCGGGCATTCGGATACCGATCGTGTCGAGTCCGGCGGTGGCGATCAGCGGCACGCGCTCACTTTTGTGCAGCACAATGGTCAGAGGGCCCGGGAAAAATGCCTCGACGAAGAGGCGTGCATTGGCGGTGACCTCGGTCGCGAGATCGCTCATTTGCCCGATGTCTGCGATATGCGCGATCAGGGGGTTATCCGCGGGGCGCTTTTTGGCCTCGAAGATCGCGGCGACTGCCCGTTCGTTAAAAACGTCGGCGCCGAGCCCATAAACGGTCTCGGTCGGAAAGGCGACAATGCCGCCCCGTCGTATGTACCCCGCCGCTGCCTCGGGCGATCCAGTCACAAAAGTACCCATCTTTAAAAAAATAGCAAAATTTCCCAAATTCTCCGCAAAAGGAAGATCATATTACGTCATAGATTCGTGAGCGGATCGACAATGATAAGCGACGGCCGGTTCATAATTTTATACTTCAGGAGAAATAATATGTTCGTTACAACCATTGGTATCATCGCAATTCTCATCGGCCTTCTTCTTCCGGCAGTTCAGAGATAGGGTCAAGAAAGCCGGAACCAGCGGCCGGTCCAACCGAATATCGGTTGGGCCGGCTCTTTCTATTCCCGCAGTTAAAGCCTGCCGACGACCGTCGATCGTTTGTGGCGAAAGTTACTTTCAAAACGTTAAGATAGACGAGTGACGATCGCCGATAAATTGAAAGACCTTCCGACCGCCGCCGGTATCTATATTCACAAGAACGCGGCGGGCAAGATCATCTATGTCGGCAAGGCAAAGAATCTGCGCAGCCGGGTGCGCCAGTACTTTCAATCGAGCCGCAATCTCGACCCTAAAACCCGTAATCTCGTCAAACTCATTGCGGATTTTGAGTTCATAGTCGTTGACAACGAGGTCGAAGCCCTTGTGCTCGAGTCGAATCTGATCAAAAAGCATAAGCCGCGATTTAACGTCCTTTTGAAGGACGACAAGTCGTACCCGCATCTAAAATTGACCAATGAAGCGTTTCCGAAGGTCGTCATCACTCGCCGGATCGTTCGCGACGGTTCGCATTATTACGGCCCTTTCCTGCCCGCCGTTCTGGCACGCAAAACACTAAATCTTGTTAATCGTGCTTTCCAACTGCGCACCTGCGAGATCGAGATCGACGGTAAACTGCCTCGCCCGTGCCTCGAATACCACCTGAAGCGATGCCTCGGGCCGTGTGTCAAAGGGCTCTGTTCGCAAACCGAGTATCAGGAGGCCGCTGCCGACGTTAAGACCCTGCTTGAGGGCAAAAACAAGGAGCTTGCCAAAACGCTTGAGGATCGGATGTGGCTCTACTCCGAAGAGAGCAAGTTCGAATTGGCCGCCAAGTACCGCGACCTGCACCGGACCGTTCTAGCTCTGAGCGAGCAGCAGAAGATGGCCACGACCGCCGAAAGTGATGTTGATATCATCGGCTATTACCGCGAACATCAGCGGCTGGCGCTTCAGTTATTTACAATGCGCGAAGGACGAATTGTCGGACGGCGAGAATTCTTTTGGGAAGACCTGGCCGAAGACGATACGTTTGACGCGTCGGAATTCTTGGGCGAAGTGCTCGCCCAGTATTATTCGACCGATTACGTGCCTCTCGAAATTCACGTCCCGCACGATTTTGACGACCGGGCGATTCTGGAACAAGCGTTGACCGAGCGGCGCGGCCGCCGTGTGAAGATACTGGATCCCAAACGCGGTACCAAGCGAAGTATGGTGACGCTTGTCGAAACCAACGCCAAGATCGCTTTCGAGCAGCGTTTCCGAGTTCTCAAGCCGGATACAAAGCGCGTTCTCGAAGAACTGCAGGAACTGCTCGAAATGGCTAACTTCCCCGAGCGGATCGAGTCGTTTGATATCTCGAATATTTCCGGGGCTGAGAACGTGGCCGGGATCGTCGTCTTCGAGAACGGCAAGCCAGCCAAGAGCGGTTATCGGCGGTTCATTATCAAATCCGTCGATGGGGCAAATGATTTTGCATCAATGAATGAGGCAGTTTTTCGTCGCTACAAACGGTCGCTCGACGAACAGCAGCCACTGCCTCAGCTCGTTTTCATTGACGGAGGAAAGGGGCAGCTTTCCGCTGCGGCCGCAGCGATGAGGTCGCTTGATCTCGAGCAGATCTTGCTCGTCGGACTGGTCAAACCGCCTAAGCGGCATAACGAGATCTCGCATCTGCTGGTGTACGGCCGCGAAAATTCCCCGATACCGTTTGACCGAAACTCACTGGCGTTTCGGCTGATATTGCAGATCCGCGAGGAAACCCACAAGACCGCAGTCGAGTTTCACCGCAAACGACGCGAAAAACGTGATTTCACCTCGGAATTGTCAGAGATCCCGGGCATAGGAGATAAACGCAAGATGAAACTGCTGCGCAACTTTGGCTCGATCGAGCGTATTGCCAAGGCAAGCAATGACGAACTAAAGCCGATCGTCGGCGAAAAGGCGGCCGCCGAGATCGTGAACCACTTCGTCGAGCAGCGAAAGCTGGCCAATAGATAGTTTCGGTAAAGAAATGAATGGCCCGCGAATGCGATCCGCGGGCCGGAGATATGAGGTGGCCCTCAGGTCATTGGACCTTGACGTAACTGCGGTGAATGACCAGGTCGGACTTGGCGTCACGCGACTCGTACATTACGTTCTGCTTGTTTTCGCGAGTCACCATTTTGGTGCCTGCCCCGACCGAACGTTCGTTCGAACGGCCATTTTCAACGTCGGCGATCATACCCAAAACCGCTTCGCCCTTGACCGGGTCGGCAAGCCGAACGCCATTCGACTCGGCGACGGCCTCGGTCGCGGACGCCTTGAGCATCTTTCCCCAGACCTTTTTGAAGAGTGCGTTCGACACATATATGTCGGCACTGTTTATTTTGCCATTGATGGCAAATGCATAACCGATGACGTCAGATCGTCCGTTGATTATGCCCGAGAGATTGGCGACATACTCGTCGATCGTGGCGACCACTTTTTTGTTCTCGAGACTGAGCTGCAGGCTCGATGCCGACTTCGTCGAATTTACCGATCCGCCGACACTTCTGCCGAGACGCCTTTGAGCCTCCGAGACCTTGTCCCAAACCTCCTGCTGCGACCGGGTTCCGTTGGCGGCGATCTTCAGCTCTTTGGTGACAATGCGTTCATTCGAACTGTCAAATTTTGTTGAGTCTTCGTCACCGCGTTTGGTCCAGCGGCCTGATTCGACACAGAATGACTCAATGCTGATCCGGCCCGATCTGGCCGGAATGATGATGCTCACCGCAAGGACACGGTCCTGTTTTCCGCCCTTGACGATGTCGCCGGATTGGATAAAGACCTCGAATTCCTTTGAGAGGTTTTCGACCTCGAGTTCGTTGACGTTCGACGTCTCGTAAACGACAAATATCTTTCGCTCCATCGCCTCCTGCAGCGTCAGGATATTGCCTTTCTTATTTTGGTCCTTTCCGTGTATGAGAAAGATGGTGAGATTCTTGTGGGTGTATCCGGTCGAGATGCGATATTCGGCCTTTTGTGCCATCGCGGCGGCGGCAAATGCCGTCAGCAAAAACAGCGTAACGACGCTCGTTCCAATTCGTAACTTCATATATTAACTCCTTACATTTAAGTCGGTCCTGATGCCGGGGAGAGCGTCTCCTTATATCCTAGGAACGACGCCGGCGTGCGGCTCTTGCAAGGTGCGATGAAAGTTAAACGAAGAACGTTAGAAGGTGAATCCGTAAAAGAGGTTCAGGTAGTTATTGGCCCGGCCTGAATTTCCAAACGCATAACCGACCATAAGATATTGGTTTGAGGTGACCTCGTAGCCAAAACCGGCATTCGAGTAGCCAAAGCGGTTTTTGCCGCTGGTCCAGTCTGCCATGAGCGTCAAGCGTTTGGTAACGGGCTGCTGCGCGCCGACAAGGATGCCGGTTCGCGTACCGATATCAGCCGGACCGCCAACGACGTGATAAATGCCGCCGGTCAGCGCAAGGTTCTTTGCTGAATTGAATTTCCGCGTCGCAACGGTGTAGAGCATTGCCGACGCTTTTGAATCGGATGAACGGTTTAGAGGGACGTACGCGACCGCCCCAACCGCAAGGTCAACGCCAATATCCTTCTGATCCAGCGCCTTGTATTTGATATTCGGTTCGAGCTCAACGGTGGTCTCAACGCCATCCTGTGTCGCATAAAGATTGACGCCAACTTCGAGACGCTTATTCACGCCGTATATGACCGACGGGCCGAATGAACGAAAACCGCCGCGATCGAACCTATCAAAATGTGCAAACAGATCAGCCTCGATGTACAGCGACCTCTTTTCGTGGATCTCAGCGGTCGGCACGCCGAAAACGGCCGTCTGACCTGTCGCGGCCGATCCGAAAATGAAGATGAAAATCATCGTGATCAGGTACAGCTTGGCCGTGGATGGGAAATTTAGATCGGATCGCATAAATTATCGGGGTCTGCAAATTATACTTGCTGCGTCGCTCATTCGGCAAATGTACGGTGACCGTTGGCTCAATTGCAATTTTTGCCCAATACGGTAACAATGTTGCAGACAAAAACAACGCACGGAGGCTAACGAATGAAATCACTACTTACATTAGGACTTATCTTTTTTGCTTTCTCATTTTGCGGACTTGGCGACAAGCTAAAGGGATTGAGCGGCGACACGTCGGGCGGCAATTCAAATTCGGCGAGTTCGGGTAACTCTTCGGGTTCGTCGACCTCATCATCGTCCGCGGCCGAAAAGCCGAAACTCACCGCTAGCCAGCAGGCCATTGTTGACGGTGGAACGGAAACGAAGTGGGACGATCAGGGATTGTCGTGGAAATTGCCGGCTAGCTGGAAAAAGATGGATGTAAAGAAAGAGTCATTCAACTACCAGTCACCGGACAACGCATTTCTGCTCGTAAATATCTCGGTGATGCCGGACAGCTTTCCGATGGACACGAGCCTCAAGGCCTATCATGACCAGGCATTGCAGCAGTTGAAGAATGGAAAGTACGAGTCGGTCAAGCTCGTCGAGATCGACGGCATTACGGGCGTGGAATTTGTCGAAGCAATGCCCGAGGACAAATCAGGGCCGCGTCGGCATCAGTGGATCGGCTATCGGACGTATCTCGGCCAAAAGCAACAGCTGAACGTCATGACATCGACCAAGGGCACGAACTTTGAAAAGCACTCAGACGATTTCCCGGCTATCCTCTATTCGATGAAAGCCGTCAAATAACCTCAAGAAAACGCAGCCCGCTCAAAAGCGGGCTGCATCATTTTCAGACAATTTCGATAGATCAATCGTGCCTCGTGGGAGCGTCAGCATGCGGAATGAAGCACATGCGGCAGCGGGCCTCGTATTTGTCCGCCGCACCGACCTCAACACGAGCATCGGACTCGACAGTTCGTTGCGAGTAATTTGCCGTTGAACCGCATTTGACGCAAATTGCGTGCGTTTTGGTGATAAACTCGGCGATCGATAACAATTGAGGCATCGGGTCAAATGGCTTGCCCGTGTAATCCTGGTCGAGCCCCGCAACGATCACACGCCGGCCCTCGGCGGCAAGCTGGTTTACGGCGTCAATGATCGGAGCGTCAAAGAACTGGCCTTCGTCGATACCGATAACTTGAGTATCCGCCTTTATCTGCGACATCATCTCAGCCGTGGTCGAGACCGGTGTCGAACCATGCGTCTGACCCGAGTGCGAAGCGATCTCTTCGTGTGAATAGCGGGCGTCGATCTTCGGCTTGAAGACCTGGACCTTTTGCCGTGCGATGCGGGCACGGTTCAGCCGGCGGATCAGCTCTTCGGACTTACCCGAAAACATCGATCCGGCGATAACCTCTACCCAACCTGTTCCATTTTGTCTGACTTTACGGCGTTCTTCGGTGTTGTCGAACGCAAATTCTTCTACCATAGTCTGTTCGGCTGCAATTGAGCGGAACCACAATTATAGAGAAAAATCGGTTCGGTGAGAATTCGGGAGGTCGAATATTTACTATCGGACGACGGACTGAGGCCCGTTAGCTGCTGCGAAGGTCTGTACCGGTCATTTCCGTCGGCTTTTGGACGCCGAGCATCCCGAGTATGGTCGGGGCAACATCGGCAAGCGACCCTCCGCCTCGAAGTTCGGTGCCGTTGAGCCCATCAGCAATGAGATGGAACGGAACCGGATTTGCCGTCGATGTTCCCTGCGGTTCGCCGGTCAGGACATTGGCCATTTCCTCACAATTGCCGTGCGACGATGTCAGAATAGAGACTCCGCCGGCGGCCCGGACGTGTTCGACTATCCCGCCGACACAAGTATCGATGAACTGGATCGCCTCGATCGTTTTTTCGATCTTGCCGGTTCGAGCTGCAAGATCCGCCGCCGGAATATTAACGACGAACAAACCGCCCGGTGAAGACTCGAGATTCTGGATAAAACTATCGACGATCTTGAAGCTTTGCGATTCGGGCTGGTGATCGGGCGTTTCCGAACGCGGCGTCGGCAGCAATATGTGCTTTTCCCGATCGAGCTCGGTATTGCGGCCGCCATTAAAGAAATATGTGATGTGCGGGAACCGCTCGGACTGACTGATCTTGATATTTTGAATACCGGCCGAGGCGAGGACCTCGGTCAGGCCGTTGCTCGAGCGTTCGGACCGAAACGCAACCGGCAGGCCGAAGTCACGGTCATATTCCGTCATGCAAAACGAGGCAAAAGCCGGCTTGGCAGAGCCGAGAGCGTCGGGCACCGACAGCGACCTGACAAGCTGACGCATCGATTCGGCCCGATGGTTAAAGTAAATGATCGTGTCGCCCTCGCGGATCCTCGTGACCGGCACCCCGGGCTCTGATTCGAGCACGATCGGGGCCGTAAATTCGTCAGTAATGCCGCGTAGGAATGAATTTCGGATGGCCGACACGGCATCATCCGAACGATCGCCCTCACCGTGAACAAGCATCGTATATGCCCGGGCCGTTCGCTCCCAATTGCCCTGGCTGTCCATCGCAAAATACCGCCCGCAGAGCGTCGCGATCCGTCCGACTCCGATATCGGCCAGCTTGATCTCGAGCGCCTCGACGTAGATATCCGCGGTGCGGTTCGGCACATCGACGCCGTCCAAAATCCCATGGATGAACACGTCGCTGACCCCAAATCGCTTGGCCATTCGGAGCAGTGCAAAGATCGTCTCGATCGATGAATGAATGCCGGCATCGCTGAGCATTCCGACCAGATGTACCGGCCGGCCATTCGCAAATGCCTGTGCGAACGCGTGTGAAAGCGTTTCGTTCTCAAAAAAACTGCCGCTGCGGATCGAATCCTCGATCCTGAAGCTTTCAGACGTGGCGGCCCGGCCCGTTCCGAGGCTCAGGTGGCCAACCTCCGGATTGCCGACAGACTCTGCCGACTGGCCGATGCGGGTGCCGGCCGCGACCAAAGTGGTCTTTGGATAACGGGCACAGATCTGATCGTAGTACGGTGTGTGGGCAAGCGCGATAGCGTTGCCCTCGCTTCGGGCGGAATATCCCCAACCGTCGAGGATTATCAGGGCAACGGGTTTATCTGTCGGAGATGCCATTTTGATCGGTAGTCGAATACGAAATGACGGCAAAAAAAACGCGTTCTGTTTAGAACGGAAACTCCATTATAAACGATGAGCGCCGCGCGCCGCCACGCTTTTTTTGTTAATAGGCGTTCGGAGCCGGAAGCTCCATCCATCGGTCAGGATGCTTGAGGGCGTCAAAGCCGAACTGGCTGTAAAGGCCGTGAGCGTCGCGTGTCGCAAGTATCCAACGCCGTAAGCCCTGAAGTTCGGGATGGCCGAGCATCGCACTCATCAACCATTTGCTCAGGCCGCGGCCGCGATAGTCATCAAGTATGAAAACGTCTCCAATGTACGCAAAGGTCGCCCGGTCGCTGACGACGCGGGCAAATCCGACCAGTCTTGATCCGTCATATACGCCAAAACATAACGAATGTCGGATCGCCGTCTCGGTCTGTTGGCGGGTCCGCTCGCGCGCCCAGTATGAATCGTCATTCAAATATCGCTGTATGACATCGACATCGAGCCGAGAGATGTCCGTACTGATCGTCAGGCCGTCATTGTGCCATTCCATATTAGTCGAGTATTGCCCGTGCCCTTACGCAAAATGCCATCGTCGAATTGTCGATATGTTTGCCGACGATCAGCCGTAGTTCCTTTATCATTTCCGGATGGCCTTCCGCGACCCTGGCGGCCACGGTCATCGCGAAGGCCCTGACGGCGACCGGTTCTTTAGGATCATCAACCAGAGCCAGGCAGGCATCGAAGGCCCTTGCCCTGAAGCGCTTCGGGATGTCGGTGAACTGAAGCAGGCGTACCGTGTTTCGCCTGATCGCCGGATGCACGTCTTTCCTTTGAAGCTGCCCGATGAACTTACCGAAGTACGGCCCGGCAAGCCCCGGTTGAAACTCGACGCAATAACTCACTGCCCAAGCCGCTCGTTGAGAAATAAGTCGATCAACGCCAAGAAATAGCCGCATCAGCTCGGCAAAGCGGGCCGGGTCGCCTTCCACATGGCTGACGACCCTCATTGTCTGCGAACGGGAATGTTCGGCAAGCAAAGCCTCGCGGATATCCATTAGCGGATCTGATAGAACGCCTTGCGTCCCGGATAACGGGCCGAATCGCCGAGGTCCTCTTCGATACGCAGCAATTGGTTGTACTTGGCGATACGGTCGCTGCGGCACAAGCTGCCGGTCTTTATCTGCCCGGCATTGGTCGCAACCGCCAGATCGGCGATGAACGAGTCCTCGGTTTCGCCGGAGCGGTGCGAGATGACGGCCGTCATGTTATTGGTCCTGGCGAGTTCGATGGCGTCCAGCGTTTCGGTCAATGTCCCGATCTGGTTCACCTTGATGAGAATGGAATTTGCCGTGCCTTCGTCTATGCCGCGTTGCAGGAACTTGGTATTGGTAACGAAAAGATCATCGCCGACGAGCTGCACTTTGTCGCCAACCGCGTCGGTGAGGTTCTTCCAGCCCGTCCAATCATTTTCGGCCATGCCGTCCTCGATCGAAATGATCGGATATTTCGCGCACCAGTCGGCCCAGTATGCGGCCATTTCGTCGGAGGTGAGCTGGCGGTTGTCGGACTTTTTGAAAACATACTTGCCGTCAATATAAAACTCGCTCGCCGCCGGGTCGAGGGCGATCATTACGTTTTCGCCGGCACGATAGCCCGCCTTTTCGATCGCCTCGAGAATCGTCTCGACCGCTTCGTCATTCGATTTAAGATTGGGTGCAAAACCGCCTTCGTCACCGACCGATGTCGAATATCCGCGAGCCTTCAACACGCCCTTGAGGGTATGAAAGATCTCGGCACCGGTACGCAGTGCTTCGCGAAAGTTCGGTGATCCGACCGGCATGATCATGAATTCCTGAAAATCGACGTTATTGTCGGCGTGCGCTCCGCCATTCAGGATGTTCATCATCGGCACTGGCAGTGTTTTGGCGTTTGCCCCGCCGATGTAACGATAAAGCGGGATCTCGAGTGCCGCCGCCGCCGCACGGGCATTGGCCATCGACACGGCCAATATGGCGTTGGCCCCGAGTTTGGATTTGTTATGCGTGCCGTCAAGGCCGATCATGGTTTCATCGACAAGTGTCTGATCGAGCGAATCAAGGCCTTCGAGTTCACGCGAAATGGTCTCGTTGACATGCTCTATCGCCTTCTCGACGCCCTTGCCCAGATAGCGGAGCTTATCTCCGTCGCGAAGCTCGACCGCCTCGTTTTCGCCGGTCGATGCCCCGCTGGGAACCGCCGCCCAGCCCATCGTACCGTCCTCAAGAACCACTTCCGCCTCGATCGTCGGATTACCGCGCGAATCAAGGATCTCTCTCGCCCAAACCTGTTCAATAAAGCTCATGTTAAATTTATGCTCCTAAAAGTAATTTTTTGATCGTTCTGCGGGCCTTTCGGGCCCAATTATTCCACCTCGGCCATGCGGGGTTCGGTCGGGGCCATCCTGACCTCGATGATCCGACGTTTGTCCACCTTTTCGATCGTAAAAATGTGACCGTTATATGGTACGGTCTCGCCCTCTTCCAGCAATTGGCCAGATTCTGACATCAGAAAACCGGCGATCGTCGTGTATCCGTCAGACACGGGAATATTCATCTCGAGGCGTCGGTTAAGGTCCCGAACAGCGAGGCCGCCATCAAGCAGGTAGCTGCCATCGTCCTGACGATCGATCTGTTCATTTACTTCTTCGTCGTGTTCGTCGGAAATATCGCCGACGATCTCTTCGAGTAGATCTTCGAGAGTGATGATGCCCTCGACGCCGCCGTGTTCATCGACGACAAAGCCGAAGTGGAACTTTTCCTTCTGCATTTGCCGCAGGACATCCTCGAGTTTTGCGGTATCGACCACATAATTCGGCTTATGGATCACGGTCTCGATCTTGAATGATTTCGGCTTATGCGTAAACGCAAGCAGATCCTTGCTGTGGATCACGCCCGCTATGTCATCAAGTGAATTGCGGTAAACCGGCAGCCGCGAGTAGCCGTGCTCGCTAAACGATCTGGCGATCTCCTCAAGCGAACTGCCCTCGGCGATCGCGACGATCCCCGTTCGCGGGATCATTGCCTCTTTGACGGTCGTTTCTGAAAACTCAAAGACCTTATTGATCAACTTCTGCTCTTCGGCATTGATCTGCCCGCTTTCCTGCGAGAGCTTGATCAGGTGCCGTATCTCGTCCTCGCTGTAGCTCGAGCCGTGCTCGTCACTCGGATGGAGGCCGAACAAACGTACCGTCCGGGTTCCGGTCCAATCAAGCAGCCGGATCGGATAGCTGAAGATCTTGTAAAAGATCTCGAGCGGCAGTGCCACGAGCATCGCGATCCGTTCCGAAAGCTCGAGTGCGGCAGTCTTTGGTGCAAGCTCGCCAAAAACGATATGAAGGAATGTGATGAACGAGAACGCGATGGCGAACGAGATCGCGTGCATCACCGCCCCCGAGGTTAGAAATGCGGCTCCCGTGACCTGGCCTAAATATGCGAGCAGAGGGTCGATCAGCGCCGCGACCGCGGGCTCGCCTACCCAACCAAGGCCGAGCGATGCGAGTGTGATACCCAATTGAGTCGCCGAGATATAAGCACTGAGATTATTAAGAATATTGAGAACTCGCCGGGCCGAACGGCTCTCGGCGGCGAGAGCCTCGATCCGCGTTTTGCGGACGGCTACGAGGGCAAACTCGCTCGCAACGAAGAATCCATTTGCGATAACGAGCAAAACTACCAGTAACAACTTGGAAAGTGAAATTAGAGCGTTTGGTTCTTCCACGACAGTCGTTGTGTCGAAGAAAAAGGCGAACAAACTAGCAGGGTCATCCATCAGTAATGTCGAATAAGATCGCTGAGGCGATCCGCATGTATTTTCACCATTATTTGCAAAGCTCGGCTATACGACCGAGCTCGCGGTGATTTTTCAAGAGTATAGCATATCTCAATTATGCTCGATAATTGAGTCTATCAGTTCCTGAATGAGCATCCGGCATGAACCGCAGCCGCCGCCGGCATTACACTCGGCCGTCACATCGGAAACCGAATCAGTCCCGATGCGTTCTATTATGCCGCAGATCTCGCCCTCGCCGACACCAAAACAACTGCAGATCAGATCACTTTCACCAAACGCAGCCGCTGCACGTCGGTCGCGGCGGTCCGCAAACGCCTTTCTCACGGCAGAACTACAGACTGCGACGCATTGACGTCGATCTTTCGGAACCTCACCGAGAGCGGTCGTTACGAAACTATCGAGTTCACCGTCGCTGAGCCCGCCGAGATCGCCCAATTGTATTCCGGAGAGCCGCGAGCACAACGCTTCCGCCGCAGCGACCATGTAACCGCATCCGTTCGAATTGAACCGCACAGACGTAACGACGCCCAGATCATCATCCATCCCGACCGAAAATCTGACGATCGACCCGCAGCCAAGTGCTGCCTCGACGCCCAGACCGTCGGCTTCCGGGTCGATGCCGGCCCAACCCGGCTTGGCAGATAATTCGGCGATCCTGGGTGGATACTGACTCATAGATAAATGGTAGCGATTAATGCGTCACGGGCAAATCGCCGCCGGATTTCTTTTACAAAACGTCCCTTGTCCATTACCATAATGATGTTTATGAAAACGGCAATTTTCCTTTTTCTTGTCACGATCTCGATGTTCATTGCCGGCTGCCGGCCGGCTGCGGCACCGGTCGCCGTGTCGAATCGGCCGGTCTCGGTCAATGACGTTCCCCAAACGGGTGTGCCGATGCCGCCCTCCAAACCGTTCAAGGAAATGGAATGGACGACGACCGACGGCTATGTCAAAAAACTCGGCGAATATCAGGGAAAGGCCGTAATTCTTGATTTCTGGGCGACCTATTGCGGGCCTTGCCGTGACGAGATACCCCATCTCAATTCGCTGCTCGAAAAGTATGGTCCCGAAAAGCTTGCGATCGTAGGCCTCAACGTTGGCGGCCAGGAAGATCTGGAAAAGGTACCTGAATTTACTAAACAGACCAAGATAAATTATCCTATCGCGACCCCCGAAGACGCTCTGAACCGCTTCATCTTCGCCGAAACGAGTGCGATCCCCCAGACGGCCGTTTTTGACCGGTCCGGCAAACTCGTCCAGAAGTTCGTTGGCTATGGCCCGGCCATTAAAAGCGACCTTGATAAGGCGGTCGAATCGGCCGTCAACAGCAATTAGGCCGGAGAGGAAATGAGAGACATCCCGGTCGGCAACGGCAGCCTGCTCGTAAATTTCGACGACAAATATCAGATCCGCGACATTTATTTTCCGCACGTCGGCCAGGAAAATCACACCGAAGGGTTTCCCTGCCGATTCGGTATCTGGGCTGACAGCGTGTTTTCGTGGATCTTCGCGGACGGCTGGGACAGAACGCTCAGATTCGTCAAAGACGCTCTGGTGACCGACGTCACGCTCCGCAACGACGACATCGGCATCGAGATCGAATGCCGCGACGCCGTCGCTGACGCGGAAAACGTGTTAGTTCGCCGCGTTGAAGTCCGGGATCTGACCGGATCACCGCGTGAAGTGCGTGTTTACCTTCACCATGACCTGCGTTTGTACGAGAACAAGGTCGGCGACACAGCATTTTACGACCCCGAGACACTTGCGCTGATCCATTACAAGAAACACCGCTATTTTCTGGTAAATACCGAACCGCACTTCGATCAGTTCGCGACGGGCCGTAAGGCGTTTCGAAACAGCGAGGGCACCTGGCGTGATGCCGAGGATGGAGACCTGCACGGCGGAGCTATCACGGAAGGATCGGTCGATTCAACCATCGGCCTCCATTTCAATATCGAGGCCGGAGGGACGGCGCAATTCCATTATTGGATCGCCGCCGGAACTTCGCACAAAGAGGTTGAAGCGATCAACCAAAATGTCCTGACCTCCGGCCCGGCAAGCTATCTTACCGAAGCTGCCGCGAGATCGCAGGCGTGGCTCGCCGGCGGCAATCAGCCAAAGGCCGGGCTTTCGGCAGCCGCATGTGAGCTTTATCGGCGAAGTTTGTTGATCGTGCGCTCACAGATCGACGGTCACGGTGCGATCATCGCGGCAAACGACCACGATGTTACGGAACGGGCGACCGATCATTACAGTTACCTCTGGCCGCGTGACGGAGCGTTTGTCGCAAATGCGCTCGACCGGGCCGGCTACCCTGAATTTTCGCGAAGATTCTTTGACCTTTGCTCTCGTATCGTCCATGAACGCGGTTATTTTCTGCAAAAATACAATCCCGACGGTTCGGTCGGGTCGGGCTGGCATTCGTATTGGGACAAATTTGCAAAGCGGCCGATGTATCCGATCCAGGAAGACGAGACCGCTCTCGTCCTCTGGGCCCTTTGGGAGCATTTTTCAATGCATCCGGACGAGCGTTTCGCGAGACAGTTGTACAAGGGCCTGATCGTGAGATGCGGCGACTTTCTGGCCGCGTTTCGCGATCCGGCAACCAAACTACCGAGTCCGAGTTGGAACCTCTGGGAAGACCGCCGCGGCGTTCACACTTTTACGTGTGCGACGGTGGTCGCCGGCCTCAGAGCGGCCGCCAGTTTTGCCGGTCTGTTTGGGGACGGCGGCCTGGCGGAAAAATATACAGCCGCCGCCGATGAGGTGGTGGCCGCTATGCGGGAGCATCTATATAGTCGCGAGCACGGCCGTTTTTTGCGGGGACTGTTGGCAAACGGTGACGACTCGCTGGTCCCGGATGCCATCGTTGACGCATCGCTATTTGGAGTGTTCTATTTCGGCTGCCTCGAACCGGACGACGAAATGGTCGTGTCCACGATGGCGGCCATCGAACAAAAGCTCACAAATCAGACATCGATCGGCGGTATAGCGAGGTTCGAGAACGACGGGTACATGCGCGAGAGCGACGCGGTCATCGGTAATTCATGGTTCATTTGCACACTATGGCTTGCCGAATACTATATCGCCCGTGCACGATCAGGCAAGAATCTTGATGCCGCCCGCGAGATCATCGAATGGACCGCCGCGAAGGCATTGCCGTCCGGTGTTTTAGGCGAGCAGATCGAACCGGTCTCGGGCAGGCACACATCGGTTTCGCCGCTGACGTGGTCACATTCGACTTACGTCGCCGCTGTATTGAGTTATTCGAGAAAGTTCAACTCGTTCGTTTGATCGTACGATCGGTCCGGCCAGGCTGACCGCCGGAATGCTGTGGTGCACCCTTTAGCGACGACCGGGTTTGCGATAAAATCTATCCAATGCGAAGAGCAAAGATCCTGGCCACCCTTGGCCCCGCAACAAAAGACCTGTCCACAATTGAAAACATGATAACCGCCGGCGTCAACGCCGTCCGGATCAATATGTCGCACGGAACCGTGGAAGAACACACCGCTGCGGTCGCGACCGCAAGGGCCGCGGCTGCCAATGTGGGCAAGCCGCTGGCGATCCTCGTTGACCTTTCCGGGCCGAAGATCCGCACACGGGCACTGAAAGACGGCCGTGCAGTCATGTTACGCGAGGGAGCCGAATTTACGATCACGACGCGGGATATCGTCGGTGATGAGACCATCGTTTCGACGACGTTTGCCGAACTTCCCGGTTCGGTCACGCCGGGCGCACGAATTCTGTTAGACGACGGAGCACTCGAACTGCTGGTCGAGTCCAAAACCGCTACTGATGTCATTTGCCGGGTTGTTACCGGCGGCCCGCTCAGCGAAAGAAAGGGCATCAATCTGCCGAACACGCCGCTGCCGATACCTTCGCTGACCGACAAGGACCGCGTCGATCTCGAGTGGGCAATGGAGCAGAACGTAGATTATGTCGCGCTTTCATTTGTCAGATCAGCCGCCGATTGCCGCGAGGTCAAAGAGATCATCAAGCGGCTGAGCACCCGCAAACTCGGCCGTGCCCTGCTGGTCGCGAAGATCGAAAAGGCCGAAGCGATCGAAAATCTGATGGAGATCATCGAGGAGACCGACGGGCTGATGGTCGCTCGCGGCGATCTCGGCGTCGAGACGAGCGTCGAGCTCGTGCCGGTCTATCAGAAGCGAATTATCGAGCTCGCGGTGGCGCACGACAAGTTCGTCATAACGGCGACGCAAATGCTGCAGTCGATGATCGAAAACCCATTCCCGACGCGGGCCGAGGCCTCGGATGTCGCAAATGCGGTCTGGGACGGCACCGATGCGGTGATGCTGTCGGCCGAAACGGCCAGCGGCAAATTCCCCGTCGAATCGGTCAAAACGATGGTCAAGATCATCGATTCGGCCGAAACGATCAAACCCGAAATGCTGAAAAAGCCGGTAAAGCTCACACAGCCGCCGTCAGGCCGTACTAGTCAGGCACTTTGCAAGGCGGCGGCGTACGCCGCCAAGGAGATACGGACCGAAAAGATCGCCGTATTTACGGAATCAGGGCTGATGGCTCGGCGGCTGTCTAACGTGCGTTCCGGACTGCAGTCATTTGCCCTTACGACCTCGCAGGATGCGTGCAATCAACTTTCGTTGATCTGGGGCGTGACGCCGTTCCTTCACGAAGACCGTGGATCTACCAGCGAAATGCTGTCGATCGGAGAACAAACGCTGCTCGAAACCGGCGTCGTCAGCCCGGGCGAAACGATCGTAATGATGGCGGGAAGACTGTCAGGACTCGGGCTTTCGAGTTCGGTCATCGTCTGGACGGTCGGCGAACGGCTTGCACGCCGCTAACCGATCTTGCCGTTGACGATCTGCATTATTTCGGCCTCGGCAGCGATCGCTCTGCGTTCGATCTCGCCGCCATGCATCAATAACTCATCGACAAAGGCTTTGTCTTTGAGTCCTGCCGCATTTATCTTGACGTTCAAAAATGCTCCCATAACGGCCGATCGTGCACAGAGAGCTCCAACGCCGGCATCGGTGACGGAATTAGGATTTCCATGCTCGGCAACGTACCTGATGACGTCGAACGCCTCAAAGGTGCTTTGCATCGTGCGATACGGGACCTCTGCGGCATATTTGGTCGCCGCCTGAATAGCCTCTGATCGCGCCGACTTTTCCTCAGGCGTGTTTTTCGGCAAGCCAAATGCCGCCATCACGCCGTTGAACGAATCGGTATCTTCGTCAACCAGAGCCAGGAGTTCGTCCTTTATCCGCTGTGCCTTGACCGCCTGATCAGAAAACTCCTGCCAGCGATCATCCCAGCCGGCTTTGTGCGACGAGAGATTGGCGACCATTGCCGCCAGTGCCGCTGCCAATGCACCAAGATAGGCTGATATAGACCCGCCGCCCGGAGCCGGCGACTCGGACGCCGTCTCATCGGCAAATTCGGCACACGTCATATCGACGAGCCGTTTCGGAGTGTCGCCCGCCGCAAGCACGTATTCGATGATCTTCTCGTCGGGTATGAAGGGTTTTAGGTCATCGAGCCCCATCGATCTTACCGCGATCTTAATGATCTCGGCTTCGGTTATGCCGAGCGACCGCTGCTGCTTTGTCAAATAATATTTACCGGCGTCGATGATGGCCGATCTCGGCACCAGGCCGACGATCTCGAGCCCCGTCACCCTCAGGCCGCGAAGGCGCGCCTTTTCACTGACCTCGTCAAACGCGACGTGCAGCGGCGTCTCACTGAGATTGGTGATATTCATCGACACCTGAGCAATGCCGTATTCTTCGATGAACCAACCTATCGCTTTGGTCCCCTTGAGCGTGCCTGGCAACATTACCGGCTCGCCGTTATCATCCATGACCGGCTTGCCGGTGATCGGGTTGCCTGAGCGAAGCGGCCGGCCCTTTTCGCGAACGTCGAAGGCGATCGCATTGGCCCGCCGGGTCGACGTCGTATTCAGATTAAAATTCACCGCGATCAGAAAGTCCCGGGCTCCGACGGCGGTGGCACCCGAACGGGCTGCACTTTCGGTGAATGCGGCAGGCCCAAAATCCGGCCCCCAATCTTTGCTGACCAGCTTTTCCGGCAAGCCCTCGTACTCGCCCTCGCGGCAGTTGGCCAGATTGCGGCGTTTTTCTTCAGTCGCCGCATTTTCATAGCAATATACAGGGATCGAGAGCTCACGCCCGATACGCTCGGCAAGCTGCCGTGCATACGCAGCCGTCTCGTCCATCGTCACGCCTGAGATCGGGACCAGCGGGCACACATCGGTCGCTCCGAAACGGGGATGGTCGCCCTTGTGCTGACGCATATCGATCAGTTCCTGAGCCTTTTTGACGGCCGCAAACGCGGCCTCGCAGACGGCGTCAGGCTCGCCGACAAAGGTCACCACAGTGCGGTTGGTCGTCGCGCCCGGATCGACGTCAAGCAACTTGACGCCATCGACTCGCTCGATCTCGTCTGTGATCTGCCTGATAACGGCCATATCGCGGCCTTCGCTAAAATTGGGGACACATTCTATCAGCTTTTTCATAATCGGTCGTTGATTCAAAAATGATAAGCCATTAGCCGGCTTTCTCCAATTTTGGCCGTCGAGATCGAGCGTTTCACATCTTAACGGCGGTGATGATCTCGGTTTCGTTGACCATCCCGGCCATGTTCCTGTCGTCCGAGAGCGGCTCGACGAAAAAGAGCTCTTTGGTGCCGGTCGATTCCCATGTCGTACTCACCGACGGATAATTGACGGCGAAGGTCCCTTTTCCGCTCTCTCCGATCGGCGTGATCCAGGTAGGCGGCCGTATCTGCGTCCATTTCACGACATAATCGCGGTCAAAATAGTAAAAGTAGTCTTGACCGCGCCAGTATATCTGCCACCATCCGACCAGCCATTCCGGAACAGGAACGATCTGTGCCGATGAAAAATAGAGTTCGATATCGAGCCATCCCTCGAGTTTGGCCGGGTCATACGGATGTTCACCACGGACACGCCGCAGAACGTCGTATTCGGACAAGAGAGCCTCCTGCGTAAATGGCGGCCGGCGATGCATGCTGTGCTCAGTTCCATCGCCCTGACCGGCGGCGGCCCGCACCAAATACGGCCCCTCGAAGTCGAGAGCAACGTCAACGTGGTATTTTTTGTGTCTGAGGATATCGCCGTATTTCGGCTTGTGTCCGGCTCCCGGCTCGACCCACGCGTCGGTCTTGTAGATATAGCCCAAGGCCTGTTTCAAATTGAACCAATTTGTAATGTCGTTGATGCCTATCTGCCGTGCATACCAGTTGACGAATCCGTTGCAGGCGGTCATGCGGCCGCCAGTCTCCCAATTGGCCATCAGGACCAGGTGATTGGTATTGGTGAGCCTGGAAAACTCGTTTTGGTAAAAGGGCGGATTCTGATTTGACGTGTATATTGCGTTCGGCGGCAAATTTGCGTCGAGGATCTTGCGGGCGAGATCACGTATATTCTCCATGAGAACCTCCAGAGAACGAAGATTCGGAGAATCTGCCGGGAATGACAAATTCTCCGGCGCCTACAACAAGACTATTCCTAATTTGCGCAAGCCTCAAGCGTCCAGCGATCGACCGCAACTTGCACGAAAAACGATTGAATGAACTTCTTGCCTTGATCAGACGGCGGCGCCGAAGAGCTTGCCGACCAGAGCAGTGGCTCCCATTGCGATCGCCCCCCAAAAGAGCACGCGGACCGCACCGGTAACGACGCCCGCTCCGCCGGCACGCGCGGCGATCCCGCCGAGCAGCGTCAAAAACACGAGCGAACTTGAGGCGATCAGCCAGATCATCAGCGGCCCCGGCGAAAAGAACGCCACCGCGAGCGGCAGCATCGCACCGATCGCAAAGCTCACCGCCGAAAAGCCGGCTGCCTGGAGCGGATTGGCGCTGAGCGTTTCGGTTATGCCGAGTTCGTCTCGGGTGTGAGCCGCGAGAGCATCGTGGGCCATTAGCTGTTCAGCAACCTGCAGGGCGAGATCCGGTTCGAGGCCCCGGCCTTCATAAATGCCGGCCAGCTCACGCAGCTCGAATTCGGGTTCATCGGCCAGATGTTTGCGCTCGAGTTCGATGTCGGCCTTTTCGGTATCTGCCTGCGAGTGGACCGAGACGTATTCGCCGGCCGCCATGGACAAGGCTCCGGCAAAGAGCCCGGCCACACCGGCCAGCATAACGGCCCCGTGCCCCGAGTCCGCCGCCGCCACACCGATGAGAAGCGACGCCGTCGAGACGATACCGTCATTTGCCCCCAAAACCGCCGCTCGCAGCCAACCGATGCGATGCGTCCGGTGCATCTCGTTATGGACCATAGTGGTTAAGCCTCGCTTTCGACAGAATAGCTCATTGTCACGATTTTCGGGAACGCTCGGCGAGCATTGCTGCCATTTTCTCGTGAATAATGTTAACCGCCCTGAGAGGCCGCAGCATTACCTTGAACTCGGTCAGTTGGCCGTCGTCATTCCACTTGAGCATATCGACGCCGTTAACGGAAACACCGTCGATATCAACAACAAATTCGAGTACGGCATCGCGCTCACCGGCTACTTCGCGGATGTAACGAAACGTATCGTTCAGGAACACTCTGTATGCCGCGGTCAGATACATGGTCGTCACCGGCTTGCCCGTCTGCGCCGTGTGAACCACCGGCGAATGAAAAACGACGTCGTCCGCAAGCAAAAGATCGAGCCCCGAAATATCGCGAGACTCGATCATCTTGTGCCAAACGTTGACGGTGTCGATCATAGCTGCCGCCCTAGTCCGCGTTGATAACGCGTGCGACCGTCTCTTTTTTCAGGCCGCCATTCTTTTTTGTATATTCGGCCAACGAGATCTGCGGGTCGCGCCAGGCGTCGAGATGGCCAACCTGATGGACGCATTGGATGGTGCAAGCCGGCGCACACCATTTTTCGGTGTAATATTCGCGTCTGAGGTCTTCGTGCGTGTACTCAAGCAGCGGAATTCCGGGCGTGCCCCGCTGCTGAGAACACCAACTGACAATTCCGGCCTCGTCCACGTACAGGTAACGTGAACCGGCCCGGCACCGCCATTCGTATTCGCCGCCGTCAACCAGTTCGTCCTGAAACCAGTTCCAACGAGCGTATGAACGGGCTCCTTTGGCCTTTATCTCTTTGTAAACCTCTTTCTCACGATCCGTCAGCCCTTTGTTCAGGCCGTCGCTGTCGTGAATGATCCCGACCGTGGACGAGAACCCGAGTTCAAGCGCCCGATTGGCGATCTGCAAAGCTTCGTCCGGATTGGCCACGCCGCCTCCGACGACGGAGTTGATGTTGACCTTAAATTTTGCGTGATCGTGAAGGTTGACAAGTTTGGCGTCGAGAACCTTGAGGCTCTTTTTCGAAACGTCGTCCGGCGTCACGTTGTCGATCGAGATCTGTAGATAATCGAGTCCCGCCTCGTTCAGCTTTTTGATCTTATCGACCTGAAAGTAATAGCCGTTGGAGATAAGTCCGGCGATCATTCCGTGGTGGCGGATGCGGGCGATGATCTCGTATATCTCAGGATGCATCATCGGTTCGCCGCCCGAAATTGTAATGACCGATGAGCCGAACTCAGCCAGCTTATCGATACGCTTGAGCATTACGTCGATCGGCACCGGATCGCTCGTTTTATCAAATTCGTTGCAGTACGTGCACGCAAGATTACAACGCCGCATGGGCACGATGTGCACCAAAACCGGATGCTTGGTCGAGGCAAATGCCCGGACCGTGTGCCTGACTCCGCGTGTAAATCTGCTGAAACTGCTCGCCTTTGGCATAAGATCGTCTATCCGAAACAACTAAACCCTTGATTATAGGTTCTGGCCCGTTCTATTTCAAATATGTACAAATTGCCCCGGCCCGAAATTCTCAGACCGGGGCAATAAAGCTTGCTGACCTGATCGTCCGCTACCCTTTGATCTCCTTGGTGCCGCTCGGGTAAGACAGCTTGAAGACCGACGTGTCCAGTTTCACGTTCTTCTTGATCGCAGACAGGAGTATCGTCGTCGTATCACCGTTATTCTCATTGACCTTAGCCTGACGCGGCATACCGTCGGCGTCCACCCACAACTCGGCCGACTTGTAACTGGTCGCCGTCTTCGGCGTCAGAAGCACATGCCACGTCTTAATGCCGCCTTTTATCTCCTCTTCGGCAATGTATTTGACATCGTAATTTGCCTGAAGCTGAGCCTTTGACATACTGACAAAGGAGAGGGCATTGCCCGGGACCTTCGAGTTTTTTGAGCTGTTCGCCTTGCCCTTTATCACCTGGTTGAGCGTCGGCCGGTACATCACATAATCTTCGCCGATGACAACAATGCTCTCGGCGACCGGTTTGGTCCAGTCGATGCGGACATACATTGCCCGCTTGGCCGTCTTCGGCAGATAGCTGGTATTGCCGACGGAAGTGTCGCTCTTACCGATCTGCTCATTATATTTAACAAGCGTGACATCTGATTGCAGCGAACTTAATCCTTTGTAGTTGAGATCCATACGATTCAGGATCTCTCGCAGGACCTGAGCATTGGTCTCGCCCACCGAGAATACACCGAAAAAAACTGCCAGGCCGAGTGCGGCCACCAATGATCTACAAACTTTTGCTCTTGTCTTCATATTCGATAAATTGATTCGCCGGCCCTATTTGTCGGCCGGCGACGAGGGTTTGACGACCACAGACGGCGATCGGGTTGCCCCCGGATCGGGCTTTTCGAACCACGACTTCGGCGTAAGGAAAATAAACGCCATGATCAAAAGGCACAGCACGTCCCATTGCCATGAAGCGCGTTCAAAATCCCACCAGATTATTCTTCTCATAACGAAACCGCCTAATTCACGATATGCCCGTCCCGCATCTGTATCGTCCGCGTACATACCGCGGCTGCTTCCGGATTGTGAGTGATCATAATGATCGTCTGGTTAAGTTCCTCGTTGAGTTCGCGGAACATCTCGAGGACGATCGCCGAGTTCTCGGTATCGAGATTGCCCGTAGGTTCATCCGCGAGAATGATCGCCGGGCTATTGATCACCGCCCTGGCGAGTGCGACACGCTGCTGTTCGCCGCCGGAAAGTTCGAGCGGCTTGTGATGCATTTTATCTTCGAGTTGGAGCAGTTTCAATATTTTCCGCCGATTTTCGGCACTTCCGCCGCTGTTCCCGGTGTGGATCTTTTCGGCTAGTTTGAGGTTGCCGTCCGCCGTCAGTGTCGGAAACAGATTGAACCGCTGGAACACAAAGCCGATCTTTCGCCTTCGAATATCGGTTCGCTGAGCGTCGGAAACCTTTGCCAGGTCCTCACCATCGATGAGGATACTGCCGCTGGTCGGGCTCAATAATCCGCCCAGCAAATGCAAAAGCGTCGATTTGCCGCAACCCGACGGACCCATGATCGCGACGAACTCGCCTTTTTCGACCTCGAAAGAAACGCCGCGCAATGCCGGCACGTCGACCTTGCCGACCTTGTATGATTTGGTTAGATTTTCTGCTCGAAGGATCGGTGCCATTGCTTGATCTATTGATTACGCGTCGAGTCAGCCGAGTTGGCCGATGGCGACTTGACCGTTACCATCTCTTTTAATTTTTGATCGAGATCGACCTCTTCAAGATTCCACGTATTCTTGAGCAAAAAGGCCGAGTCCTTATATGTGTCGCCGATCTCTACCAACTCCGGCGTCTGGTAGGTCAACTTCATCGAATATTTTTCCTTAGGCCGTGTGACCTGGATCTCAAGCGGCATATTTGGATAGTCGGCGGCAGCAGTAAGTTTGCCTTCCATCCCATAAATAATGTCGGATTCGACTTCGCCGACGGCGTCAAAGATCTGTTGACGAGCGAGCCTGATCCCGCCCACGCGGTCAAACCAAAATCGGCGTTCGATCCGCAGCGATCCGTCAGCCTGCTTGACCAGTTCGTCAAGCAAATAATACCCACGCATCACTGTCCGCAGCGGCGACTTTTTTGCCTGTGTCGCGTCTTCCTCGATCTGAAAGATCGTGCTTGTCGTATACGCGTTCGCGGTATCGACCGGCCGCACAAGCATCGCATCGGTAAAATGCTGCGGGCGAAGGTTGGCAAATGCGTTGACGCTCTCTTTGATCACGGTACCGTTATCAAGATTGGACGAGGTCAAGTTTTTGCTGAGCTTCGAATAATCGGCGTTATTCGTTCCCTTGACGAACTTCTTGTATTTTCCCGATCCGCCGTCCTGCAATATCGCAACCCGAAAGTTCTTTCCGTCCGAGGTCATCTGGGCAACGTCAGATTTCAGCACCGGCACGCTGACCTTCATGTAGATGCTTGCGGGCCGCTGAACGACCACTTCGCCGTCAGCTGAACGGTAAACTTCCTTGCTTCCGAATTCAGCGAACGAATTGTCCTCGAACTTAAGCCGCATCTTTGCATAGATCGAATTGACCCTCGCAAATCGGTTGATCTCCTTGATCAGATCGGCCTGGCTGGCATCTTCGGTCTTCAAAAGCCGGGCGGTTTTTTGATCGGTCTTTACGATATTGCAACCGCTCGTAAAAAGCAGTGCGGCGACGGCTGTCAATAGCCCGAATCGCGATATTGTCTGCCCGAAAAACTTCATCCTTTTGTGATGGCCGACCCCGACTTAACCGTTGTCCGGCAATGTACTTATTGCCCCGAGATCAAGGTCGTCAAACCGAAAATAATATCACGTGCGATTATCTAAGTCCTAATTGCGCAAATACGCGGTGTCGAGAGTAATACGTGTCTCTCGCACCGCGTGTTCCTGGAAACGGCCGCCCTTATCTACTGCCCAAAAACGCCCGAGCCGCGGGTGAAATAATCCTGCATGGTAAATGCAAACATGATCGCGAGCCAGAAAAAGCTGCCGAGCGCCGATAGCCAGATCAATTTGGGGCTCCAGCGGACGTGCATGAAATACAGCATGACGCACGACATCTTAAAGAATGCGATCCCGAGTGCGACAAGCGTGTTGGCACCGACGAAAATGCTGTCGAGATCGGTCAGCGCAACATAATACGTGACGATCGTGCCGACAAACAAGATCCCGAAAATGACCAGATAGCCCGGTATACCAATATGTTGTTCTTCTGAATGATTATCCGACATCATTTCTCCCTAGTGTATAAAGTGTCTGCCGAGCAAATAGAGCAACGGAAACAGGAAAATCCAAACAATATCAACAAAGTGCCAATAAAGACCGGACATCTCGACCGGCATGTAGTACTCGGCGCTATAGGTGTTCTTCCAGGCTTTCCACAGCAGCCATGTCATCAACCCGAGTCCGACGATCATATGCAGAGCATGGAGTCCGGTCATAACAAAATAGATCCAGAAAAAGATCCGCACCTTGTCGCGAAACTTGTTCTCGTCGAGTTTGCCGTTCGAAAAGTATCCGATCTTTTCCGCCGCGGTCAGGTGCTGAACGTTGGGTTCCTTTGCCTGCTCGTCGATCGTGTGCTGGATCAGGTCGTATTCATGCCACTGAAACTCGCCGTGCGGGTTAACATAGGCATGTTCCGGTGCTCCGGGCTTTTTCTCAGCTGCCGAGGCGACCGTTTCGAAAGGCAGGGCAAACGCCTTGTGCTCGGCGGCCGGCTCACCTGCCTTGGTCTTTTTGTTCAATCCGGCGACAGGTATCAACCCGCTGTTGTATTTGTCGGTATATTCGACCGCCTTAACGCCTAAAAATACGGTACCGAAAAACATCGTCAACACGATCAGAATGACCTGCATATTCCGATTGCCTTTCTGAGCGTAATAGACCGTAAGTGCCATCGTCAGCGAACTGACGATCAGTACGAGCGTATTAAGTCCGCCGAGAAATGCGTCGAGGTGGTTACTGCCCGCGGCAAACGCCATCGGATACCGCGACCGGAATACCAAATAGGCCGTAAACAGCCCGCCGAAGAACATGATCTCCTGCACGAGGAACATCCACATCCCGATCGAGACGGACTCTTCCTGCTGCTTCATGTCTTCGAACTGATGCTGAAGACCCGGAGCGTGATGATGTTCGTGTGTATCTGCGTGTGTCGACATTATTTATCTATTGAGGATCCAAATTAGATACTCTTATCCGGGCCAGTCAGCCGTGATCGCTCACGCCGCCCGGCCCGTCGTGTTTATATTACGCCAATGCGGCGGCGGTTTCGCGCCGTCTCGCCTCTTCAAGATCGAGGCCGCTTTCCTCGCCGAACTCGTACGCTTCCCACGTTACGACCGGCATGGTCTCAAAGTTCTCGGTCGGCGGCGGTGAACTCGTGCGCCACTCGAGCCCGGGCAGCATCCACGGATTATCACCGGCCTTTTTGCCGAACAATAGCGAGTGCCCAAGGTAAAGGACCGGCATGATCAGGCCAACCCCGAGCACCGAAGCACCTGCCGTTGAGAAGATATTGAGCACCTGCAATTCTTCCGGATACGAAGCGTATCGTCGCGGCATGCCCTGGTACCCAAGGATGAACTGCGGGAAAAATGTCAGGTTGAACCCAACAAATACAAGCATTGCCGAGATCTTGCCCCAGAACTCAGAGTACATTCGACCGGTCATCTTCGGCCACCAGTAGTGAATACCGCCGAGATAGGCGATAACCTGGCCGCCGACCATCACATAGTGAAAGTGGGCTACGACAAAATACGTGTCCGTAAGGTGCACCGTAAGGCCGACCGAACCAAGGAAAAGTCCGGTTAGGCCGCCGATAAGGAACAGGCCCATAAAGCCCAATGCGTAAAGCATCGGGGTGTCGAACGTGATCGAGCCCTTAAAGAGGGTCGCCGTCCAGTTGAACATCTTGATCGCGGACGGCACCGCCACGACCATCGTCAGGAATGAGAACACCAAGCCGGCATAAACCGATTGTCCGCTAACGAACATATGGTGCCCCCATACCAGGAAACCGAATACCGCAATAGCGATGCTTGAAAACGCGATGAACTCGTAACCGAAGATCTTCTTTCTCGAAAAATTCGAGATCAGTTCGCTGATCACGCCCATTCCGGGCAGGATCATGATGTACACGGCCGGATGAGAATAGAACCAGAACAGGTGCTGGAACAGGATCGGATCGCCGCCGATAGACGGGTCGAAGATACCGACGCGGCCGACTCTCTCAAGGGCAAGCATCAAGATCGTGATGGCGACCACCGGAGTGCCGAGGATCATGACGAGGCTGGTCGCATAGTGTGCCCAAACGAATAGCGGCAGGCGAAACCAGGTCATTCCGGGGGCACGCATCGTATGAATGGTAACGATGAAGTTAAGTCCGGTCAGGATCGACGAAAATCCGTTGATAAAGATCCCGAGTCCGACCGCCATCACGTACGAGTTTGAGAACGTCGTACTGTAGGGGGTATAGAACGTCCAGCCGGTATCGACACCGCCCTGCATCAGGCCAAACAGCGTAAACGCGCCGCCCACCCAATAAATATACAGGCTGAGCAGATTGATACGCGGCAGGGCGAGGTCTTTGGCCCCGATCATCAGCGGCAGCAAAAAGTTGCCGAGGATCGCCGGGATCGACGGTATCAGGAAGAAAAAGATCATCAGGATACCGTGCTGAGTGAATACCTTGTTGTAGGTACCGGACTCGAGCAGGTCGCTTGACGGTGTCAGAAGTTCAAGCCGGATGGCGGCGGCATAGAGCCCGCCCATGAAAAAGAACACCGACACCGAGATCAAGTACATCAGTGCGATGCGCTTGTGATCTTTGGTCAAAAGCCATGACTTCAGGGACGAACCGTTATTCAAATAGTTCATCGCCGGCTTGGCCGCCATCTCCGCATTCATTGCATCTTGCGTTTGCATATTCTTTTACTACCCTACTTGTTGCTGTTCGCAGCCGGCTTAGTCGGCGCCGTCTTATTGGCCGCTGCGGAATTAGTATTTGCCGACATTGCCGGTGCCGTTGTCGGAGCACCTGCCGCAGGTGCGGCTGCCCCGGGGCTTAGCGACTTGATGTAGGCAACGAGCGAATTCAACTGCTCTTCGGTAACCTGGCCCTTGAAGGTCGGCATGATCGGCTGATAGCCCTCGACCACCTGCGACGCCGGGTTAAGGATCGAATTTCTTAGATACTGGTCGTCAGCTTTGACCGTCTGTCCGCCGACCAGCTTTACGTCAGTGTTAAAAATGCCCTCAAGCTTGGCCCCGCGTTGGCCGGCACCGCCGGCATGGCACGAAGCACATCCGAGCTTGTTCTGGAACAGGTCCTTGCCCGCCTCGACAGGAGTTTGGCCCGACACGTTGCCGCTCAACCAGTTGTCGAAGTCACGCTGTTCCATTACATAGACCCAGCCGCCCATTCCGGAATGGTTCAGGCCGCAATATTCCGCACAATAGAGGTGATATTTGCCGGGCTTGGTGGCCTCAAACCACATATAAGTGTAGCGGCCCGGAACGACGTCAGCCTTGGTGCGAAATGCCGGGATCGAGAAATCGTGCAGAACGTCCTCGGTCGTCATTGTCAGTTTGATCTTTCGTCCGACGGGCACGTGGAGTTCATTGATCTCGCGTTGACCGGTCTCGTGCTGGACCTTCCACATCCATTGTTTGCCGACGACGTATATCTCCATTGCATCGTCGGGCGGTGTGTACTGCTGAAAGTAAATGATCGCTCCACCCAAAAAGATCGTCATCGAAATAACGAAGGGAATGATCGACCAGACCGTTTCCAGAACCATCGAACCGTGGATCTCATCCGGCGTCGCATATTTTTCCTTTGCACGATATTTCATCGAAAAGAAAAAGATCGCCGCGATAATAGGGATCGAGAACGCTACGCTCACAAAAATGAGGTAGAAATACAAAGCATCGACCTGCCAGGCGAATGTTGACGCTTGTTCCGGAAATAATGGTATCCAACTAGTGTTCTGCATAATCTCTTTCGGACCTGATACTACTTAAAACTACGGTGTCGGCATGATCATCGAACCGCCGTATTCATCGATCAGCCCCCGGCGTTACGCGGCCTTACGCTTATTCCTCCGCCAAAATACGAGTGCCATGGCCCCCATACCTATCAATGTCGCGATCGCACCCAGCCGGATCACATTAAGGATCGCCAGGCCGTATTTACCCGTTGACGGGTCGTAATGATAACAGTAGAGCAAAAGCTGCTCTGCCGGATTGCCCACCCGGCTTTCGGCCGATTCCATGAGGCCGAACTTGAGGTCTTTCGGGGCGTAGTCGATACCGTAAAGGTACCTTGCCAACTTGCCGTCAGGCGTCGTGATCATTATCCCGCCGGCGTGGGCAAACTGATTGGACTTTTCGTCCCACTTATAATTGAACCCGGCGGCCTTTGTGACCTGATCGATAGAGGCCTGGGCTCCGGTCAGGAAATGCCAGCCGTTCTCGCTCCCCTGTCGGCCATATCGTTCCACATAGGCGGCCTTCTTGTTCTTTGCCAGATCCGGCTTGTCGTTCTCACGGGCGTCAAAGCTGATCGCCAGAACGTCAAAGTCCTTCCCCGCATCAAAATTGATCCCTTTCAGAGAACCCGTCAGGCCGTTCAGAACCTGATTGCAAAGCATCGGGCATTCGTAATACACAAAGGCCACGATCACCGGGTTGCCCTTTGAGAAATAATCACCCAACTTGACTGTCCGACCGTCCTCGTTCTTGAACTCGGCGTCCATCGGCAGCTTATCACCGAGTTTCTGCTCGATCCCGATCGACTGCAGAGCCTCGGGCAGACCGTTTGAGGTCGTCTGCGACGGGTCATACGTCTTCGGTGCGTATAACGGCGAATTGTAATGCTCGGACTTCTGGGCCGGCACCGCAATAAACGCCGTCAAAATGATCGTCAAAGCACAAAGCTTCACCATCAAAACAGCTGATATTGGCGAATCTTCTTTCATCTACTACTACCTTTGTGTTTCCGACGCGGTGCGGCCGGCTCCGGCATCGGATACGAACATTCTCGACTCTTTCAAAAACTTCTCGGCATCGGCACCGGTTCTCGCCTTGATCGGGCCGGCAAGAAACTTCTTCTTGGCCTCATCGATCGGAAGTGAAATGACCGTTCCGGTCTTGGCGTCTTTCTGGCCTTTGGCCCAGAGTTCGTCCCACTGCTTCTGCAATTCCCAATACTCGGACTGCGGTGCACGCAGTTCGAGGTTTACACGGCCATTTTCTGAATCAACGCCAAATCCCGGGGCGGCCTGCAAACGCGGCTCGGCCGGCAGCCGGTCCTTATCAGGCAATCTCATAGGATTGGCCGGGCCCGCCGTCTCGGTCGCATAGTCACGCATCGTGCCCAGAAAGGCCCACATCAGGCCAAACGTGATCACGATCAAGAGAAACAGCCCGATACCGAAATAGACGATACCCTTCAGGCCGATCTCATTTTCCTCGTAGCCTTTATCAAAATCGGCCGGAGTATTTACATGTTTCTTTGACATAGCTTTATCAAAAGCAACTAAACTGGTTCCTTACTAATGCCCCTTTCCATGCTCGACCGCACTTTCAAAGAACGGGTCCTTGATCGGCACCAGCGGACGCTTCAACAACTCTCCGAAGAACCACCAAAGCCAGATACCACCGATCGCGATAGGTGCGACGATGTCGAGCCAATCGATATGAAACGCTCCCGACGCAATGCCCTCAGTGATCCGCGGCGTCGGCCCGATCTGATAGAACATATCGATGACACGCATGACGAGTATGAACATCGCAAGTGATGCCAACCAGCGGGCCTTTCGTTTGAAGTCCTGCTGCAGCAACACGAGGAACGGGAACGCAAAGTGGAACACTATCAGCATCACGCCCATGTAGCCCCAGCCGCCCTTCATGCGGGTCAGGTACCAGGTGGTCTCTTCCGGCAGATTGCCCGACCAGATGATCAGGAATTGCGAGAAGTTGAAATAGGCCCAAACCATCGTCAGCGCGAGCATCAACTTGCCAAGATCGTGAAAATGTCGCTTTCCGAGCACGCCGTCCATCGGAGTTTTGTTCGAAAGTGCCGCCATAACGGCCACGACGAAGCAGAAACAGCTCAATCCCCATCCCGCGACAAAGAGCAGTCCCCACATGGTCGAAAACCAGTGCGGATCGAGCATCATCACCCAATCGACGACTGCAAAAGTGACGACCAGAGCGTAAATGACCATCGTCGGCCCTGAGAACCGCGAGGCACGGTCAAGAAGTCGTTCGGAGGCAGCGAGATCTTCCGTTTTGTCCTGTGCCGCCGACCATTTATTGAGCAAATGGACCATTACGTACCAAAGTGCAAAATATATGACCGATCGGACGATCCAAAACCAAGGAGCCATAAAGACCCCGCGATGCTGCATCACCGGATCGTCAGCCGGAAGGTGAGTAAACTCGTAAACCTTGTGAGTATAAACACCGATCGCCAACGGAATGAACAAAAGAACGATCAACGGCAAGGTCCGCGATCCGGCTTCGACTGTCCTGCGGATGACAACTCCCCAGGCACCGCCGGTCAGATACTGAAGCATCAATACGCCGAGACTGCCGAGGCCGATACCGCCCCAGAAGATAAATCCGACCAACCATGAACGCAGAGCCTGCTCGGTGTTAAAGTAGCACCCAACGGCCCAAATGATCAGAGCAATGCCGCCGACACCCAGTGCCAGGGTCCGCCATTTATTGACGATCGCCGGAGCGTAGTATTTTTCGAGATCGGCCATTTACTTCCCACCTCCGTGAGTGTTGGCAGGTTCGGCCGCTTTCGGGGCCGCGGTATTTGCCTCAGTACTGTTGTTCATCTTTAGGTTCGTGTCAGGGTTTTGGCTCACCTGCAGTGCCCGTATGTAGGCAACGATCGCCCAACGGTCAGCCGGCTGGATCTGAGCTCCATAACTGTTCATCTTGCCCCAACCATTTGAGATCACGTCAAAAAAGTGCCCGACCGGAGCATTTCTAAGCCGATCGTCGTGATACGTCGGCGGTGCTGAAAACCCGCGTCGCACGATCATACCGTCGCCTTTACCGACCGGCCCGTGGCAAACGATGCAGTAGATGTTGTAACGTTCCTGGCCGCGGTCCACCAGTTCCTTGGTGACAGGGATCGGAAATTCGTCGATCGCGTTGGGAAACGACGTCACGATAGTGTTTCCTGCCGCATTGGTCGTCGCGGCAACTTCCGCATTCGGGTTCGGGTTGTCGATCTTGCCGGTGTAGAACGCCTTATTGTCGCGAAGCTGGCCGCGGGCGATCGTACCCTCAGGAGCCTCGCGTGAAGCACGCTTGTCGGCGAAGAACTCGCTCTTCTTATAGGCCTTGTAACGCGGCTGGTCCTGCATATCAAAACGCACGCCGCAACCCGTCAGCACTACAAAGGCCGTAAAGCACACTGTAAATCCAAGCCGCCGTAACATAGATCTTTTCGTCGAAAGAAGGTTATTCAGGAACATCGAACACCTCCTGTGCGTTGAGGCTTTCCATAAAGCTTCGGGTCTTTTCGTAGTCGTACTGCGGATCCTCGGCCTCTATAATCAAGAAAAACTTCTCTCGGGTCGCCAGGGCGAACCGCGGAACGTTGAAGCACGGATGATAGGGTGCCGGCAGTCCGTTGAGAAACAACATGCCGAAAACGGCGACCGCCGCCGAAAATAGGATCGTCAGCTCGTACATTGGCGGAATAAATGCCGGCAGGCTGAAATGGGGCCGGCCGCCGACAATGATCGGATAATCGATCACGTGGACGAAATAGACCAATCCAAGCCCGGACATCAGTCCGGTCAGGCCGCCCGCAAATATCAGGTACGGCAAGATACTCCGCTTGATGCCCAGTGCCTCATCGATCTCGTGAAGCGGGAAAGGCGAAAAAGCATCGGTCTTGGTATAGCCGGCCTCGCGCACCTTGTTCGCCGCGTCGACCATCTCGGTCGCCGTGTCAAACTCGGCCAGAATTCCGTATATGTTGTTGCCCATATCTAAATTCGTTTACAAAAACTAAAATCCTGGATCCACGGACTATTCGTTCGGCGGATCGGTTCTGTCGTACGTATATTCGACCTCGTTAACGTTTGCCTCAAAATCCTGATGGTGGCCATGAACATTGGCCTCCGGCAAAAGGGTACGGACCTCGAATATCGAGATGATCGGGACAAACCGTACGAACAGGAATAGCAAAGTGAAGAAAAATCCGATCGTGCCGATGAACATCGACCAGTCGATCATCGTCGGGCTGTACATTGCCCACGACGACGGCAAAAAGTCACGATGCAGACTCGTCACGATAATGACGAAACGCTCGAGCCACATACCAACGCTCACGATGATCGAAATGGTAAAGAGCCAGAACTCGCTTTCCCTGAACCGTTTGAACCAAAGCAGTTGGATCGATAATCCGTTACAGAAGATCAAGAGCCAATATGACCACCAATACGGGCCTTCCCAAACGCGGTTCTTGACCATAAATACTTCGTACTCAGCGGCGCTGTACCACCCGAAGAACGCTTCCATGGCATAACCGTAAACAACGATCAAGCCGGTCGCGAGCATTACCTTGGACATGAAGACAAGGTGGGTCTTGGTGATGAAATCCTCCATTCGGTACCAACGCCTCAGCGGGATACAAAGGATGAGCACCATCGCAAATCCTGCAAACACGGCACCCGCGACGAAATATGGCGGGAAGATCGTTGCGTGCCATCCGGGCAATTGCGAAACCGAGAAGTCGAACGAGACGATCGAGTGAACCGAAAGCACGAGCGGCGTCGAAAGGCCGGCAAGGATAAGGTAGGTGATCTCATACCGGTGCCAGTGTCGGGCCGAGCCGCGCCAGCCCCACGAAAGGGCGGCGTAAACAAACCTGAAATACTTGTTCTTTGCCCGGTCGCGAAGCGTCGCGAAATCGGGGATCAGGCCAACATACCAGAACAGTGCCGACACGGTTGCGTAGGTTGAGACCGCAAAAACGTCCCAAATGAGCGGCGAACGAAACTGCGGCCATAGGCCCATCGTGTTCGGATACGGGAAAAGCCAGTAAGCCGCAAGCCACGGACGGCCTGTATGCAGCAACGGGAACATCGCGGCGCAGGCCACCGCGAACAACGTCATTGCCTCGGCAAAACGGTTGATCGAGGTGCGCCATTTCTGATTTAGCAGCAAGAGAATGGCCGAGATCAAAGTTCCGGCGTGCCCGATACCGATCCACCATACGAAGTTGATAATGTCGAAGGCCCAACCGACAGGCTGGTTGTTTCCCCAGACGCCGATACCATTGGCAAGAAGCCAAATGACCGAGAACATCAGGAGCTGCGCGACCATGAACGCGATACCAAACCCGATGAACCATCCGAACGGCGTACGCTTTTTGAGCGTAATGTCGCTGATGCTGTCGGTGACACTTGCAAACGAGTGCTCACCCTCGACCATTGCCGGGCGCAACTTCTGTTGTAAGTCCTTTTCCTGCATATTTTTCTAACTCAAACGGCCAAAGGATCAGCCGCCGCGTTTGTTCGCTATGAACAATTTGACCGTCAGGCCGCTAGTGAGCCTCGCCTCCCGGTTTCGTGGTTTCCGTTGCCTTCGCCGGTTTGGCCTTCCGTTTCTCAGGAGCTCTGTAATCCGGCATTTCCTTGTTCTGGTTCTTGAGGCCGGCCATGTAAGTGGTCCGCGGCTGCGTGTTGAGTTCATTCAACAGCGTGTAATCGCGATGGTCCTTCTTAGCCTTGGCAACCTTGCTCTCCGGGTCGCCCATGTCGCCGAAGATGATCGCATCCGTCGGGCAGGCCGATTGGCACGCGGTTATGACCTCGCCGTCGCGGATCTTGCGGGCTCCGTCTTTCTGAGCCTCGATACGAGCCGCTGCGATACGCTGGGTGCAGTACGTACACTTTTCCATGACACCGCGGCTGCGGATCGAAACCTCAGGGTTCCTCATCAGTTTGTACTGCGGCGTGTTCCAATCCTGGTAAAGCAGGAAGTTGAACCGTCGTACCTTGTACGGACAGTTATTCGAGCAATATCGGGTTCCGACACAGCGGTTGTAGACCATGTCGTTGAGGCCCTCGGCACTGTGAACGGTCGCGTGGACCGGGCAAACGACCTCGCACGGAGCCTGTTCGCACTGCTGACAAAGCACCGGCTGGAAGTACGGACCGTCCGGATCGTTGATGTCGCCGCCGCCAAAATACGCGTCGATACGCAGCCAGTGCATTTCGCGGCTGCGGTTGACCTGCTCTTTGCCGACGACCGGGATATTATTCTCAGCCTGACAGGCGACGACGCAGGCATTACATCCGACGCACGAATTGAGGTCAATCGACATCGCCCATTTCGTATTCTGGTCGTAGATCTTGGTGTGCTGTTCGTACGGGTACATCGATTTGTCGTACTCGTCGTGCTGATGCCCCATTTCCGGCTCAGCCACAAACTCGTCGACATCCCATACGCGAAGGAGGTCGCGGCCCTCCATATTGAAATGGATCTGTGTTGAAGCGATGGTCGTCGTTTCGCCCTTTTTCGAGATCTCGCCAAAGCCGAAGTTCATCGCGTCAGAACGGCGAACGTCGAAAGCACTGTAACCGATCCCCGTACCGACCTTGCCGGCACGCGTTCGGCCATAGCCCATGTAGATCGTGATCACGTCGTCGGGCTGTCCCGGAGCGATCCACATCGGAACGGGCTTTGAAATCTCGCCGCCCTGATATTTCAAGGTAACGAGGTCAGAGAACTGATTGCCGCCCTTGGTGTTGATAAAACTCGTGCCCTGCGATCCGCCGACGTATTCGCGGGCATCGTTGCCGGTATTAATGCCGAGTCTTGCGGCAGTTTTGGGACTGATCAACGCAACGTTGTCCCACGTGATCTTATTGAGCGGATTCGGCAGCTCCTGCAGCCAGCCGTTATTCGTGAATCGACCGTCATAAACGCACGGATCCGGCAAAATGCTGATCTCGAGACTGCCGGAACCGGCCGTTTTTGTATCAGGCTGGCTCAAAAATGCGGTCGTTGCCGTTACCGCTTTGGGCGTCGATGCCGTGTTTGGAACCACGCCGTCGTGAACGGCCTTGTTCCAGTTATCTTCGAACGTCTTCGGAGCAACGCCCGCCGGGATCGGGGCCGCCGCCGGTGAAGCCGCCTTCGGAGCCTCTTTCTTGGCGGCATCCGCAGGAGTTGTCTCTTTGGCAACTTCTTTGGTTTCGGCCTTCGCTTCGGTCTTGGGTTCGACCTTGGCCTCGGTCTTAGCGGGCTCAACCGCCTTTGCCGCTGCCGGAGTTATTGTCGCGGTCTGCCAATATGCTTTGACAATGTCCGAGTCTTTCTTGTCAAACCCCTCTTTGAAAAACAGCTGAACGACCTCGTGCGCATTCTTACCGTCGTAGAGCGGTGCGATGATCGGCTGAACGATAGTGGCGGTGCCGTCGAACGCCCGGCCGTCGCTCCATCCTTCAAAATAATGCTTGGCGTTGACATGCCAGTGGCATAATTCCGCGGTCTCATCCTGGTGAAGCCCGAGATGAACACGCAGGGCTATCTTGTTCATTCGCTCGGCCGACAACTTCAGGTCAGCGGGCGAGTTATAAACGGGATTGCCGCCGAGCACGACCAACATTTTCACGCGGCCGCCGTCGATGTCCCCGATAAGTTCTTTGAACTGTTCGACTTGCGTCTTTTCAGATCCCGGCGAGAGCGGATCGATATAGACCACCGTCTGACCGGCGTTGCCCAGTGCAGCGTTGATCGCATGAGCCAGAGCATGGACCACGGGCGATTGGTTGTCGCCGGCGACCACGAGCGACTTGCCCTTGAACGCCATGAGGTCCTTGGCCATTGCAGCGATCCAGGCTGCATTTTCGGTGTAGGTCGATGTTGCCCCCGCGACTCCGACGGCCTTGGCGACCGCTTTGGCGATCTCAGCCATTTGGCTCGGCTTAACGGCAAGCCGATGATCGGCCTTGGCACCTGTCAGGCTGACGGTCGTCTCGATCGAGTAGAGACGGTTGATCGATTTCTTTTCCTCGTCAAACGCACGGCCCTTGGCAAAATCCTTGAGATAGGCAACGTTGAAACCGGAAAAGATGTCGGCGTCCAGCGAAAGGATCCTCTCGGCCTTGTCAAACTTGTAGATCGGCTGAACCGGTGTCCCAAATGCCAGTTTCGCACCTGCCAGGACATTATCGTTGTTGATCGGTTCGTACTGGACCCATTTAGCATTCGGAAGTTCGGCCTTGAGTTTGGTGAACTGATCGATCAAGGTCGGCGAAGTGACCGTATCGGTCAAAAACCGGATCCCGGCCCCGCCGTCCTTACGGTTCTCATCGATCGCGGAGCGAAACTCCGCCATGAAACTTTCCCAGTTCTTGGGACTGCCTCGAAATGTGATCTCCTGTGAACGGTCCGGGTCGTACATGTCCAACACGGAAGCCTGTGCCAAAACGTCGGTCGCACCGCGACTGCCGGGGTGATCGGGATTACCCTCGACCTTGACGGGGCGGTGCTCGAACGCTTTTGCCAGCAATCCGGTCGAGACGCCGCTCAGTGACATCGCAGTCGCGTAGAACATTGGCTTGCCCGGCAGACTGCCTTCAGGCTGACGAACATAAGGAACGATCTTCTCAGGCGGCTGGATCACACATCCGCTCAAGCCCGCAAGAGCGAGCGATGCACCCATTACCTTTACGAAGTTTCGACGGCTGAGACTGTTGTCCCACTCCTCGATCTCATGCGGATACTCTTGCGAGATGAACTCTTTGAACTCAGGAGTGTCGGCATGCTCTTCGATGCTGCGCCAATAATTTTTACCGTTTTGAGACAATATCTTGTCTCTCAGCGATGCAAAGGTGGTTTTGGTTTCCGAACTGGACATCTTTCTTCTAGTTCCTCTATTTGATTGCTTACCGGTGACAGGTAGAGCAACTCGTCATCATCTCTCTGCTGCGGATCTTGTAATCGGACTTCAACTTGTCGCGTTCGGCGGTGTCGAGATCGCCGTCCTGCCACTTCATGTTGTAGATCTCGGATTTGGGCCGGATAAATTTCTCCGGGTTGCGGTGGCAAGCAAGACACCATTCCATCTGAAGCGTATTTTCCTGATAAACGGCCGGCATGTTGTCGATCTGGCCGTGACACGTCGAACATCCTACGCCCTTAGCCACGTGGATACTGTGGTTAAAGTAGGTGTACTCAGGCAGGTCATGCACCCTTTCCCACTCGATCGGTTTATTGTCGCGAAAGCTCGCCCGTACCGGTTCCAGATACGGACTGTCAGCCCAAATCTGACTGTGACAGTTCATACACGTCTGGGTCGGCGGCATACCGGCCGAGGCCGTCGTTTCGACCGATGTGTGGCAATAGCGGCAATCAATGCCGTCATCACCGACGTGGTGTTTATGGCTGAACTGCACTGGCTGCTGCTTTTCCAGATAGCGGCCCGTCAGGTAAGACGAACGTGATATCTGCGTAAACGCAAATCCCGCCACGCCTGCCAATACGACCACCAGGACCATGCTGATCTTGGCGATGTTATTTGCACTTTTATTAAAGATCTGTGCCATTTGAAAGTCTCTCGCGCTTGCTCTACTGCGAAAATAAAACTTCACCGACTCCCAGTTTTCTCTTGCCGAAAACTAAGCGGAAATCGCTAAATCAGGTTGTTCTGAAAGAATGCGAACTGTAAAACTGCTCTGATTTTACTAAAAGTTCAGTAATCCGCAACTCTCATTAAGTAGAAATTTACCCGTCGCCATCAGCTTGTGCAATTTTTCACGAAATAAGATTCGCTGATAAACGAAAACAGTTCGTTTATATTCTGCACACTGATCGATCAGGAAGCCCTCGCCGCCAACAAAGCCGCTCCGGCGGCCGAGGCGTTCGAGCCCAGTTCGCCCGCGGCGATCACGGTCGACGCAAACGATGGGCTGAACGAGAGTTCGCGGGCACGGTCAACGATCGAGTCGAGAACGATCGTGCCGGCCTGCATTATTTCACCGCCGATAATGATCCGCTCAATATTCAGGAGATTGATCACGCTGGCGACAGCGGTCCCGACATAATTGCCGGTCCGTTCGAGCATTAATTTTGCAAAATCATCCTGGGCGACCGCGGCGGCAACGATGTCGGATATCGTCATCAGGTTTTCGTCGATGTCGATCAGCGACGAGGTATTGTCCTGATGAAAGCGGCTGCGCGTCCGTCTGATGATATTTGCGGATGACGCGACCTCTTCGAGCCGCATTCCCTCCGAGTTGATCGGGACGTAACCGAACTCGCCGGCAAAACCGGCCGCTCCGCGCCAGATCTCGCCCTCGAAGATGAATGCCCCGCCGACGCCCGTCCCGAGCGTCGCATAGAAGATGTTATGGCTACCGCGGCCCGCACCAAGAATGTACTCACCGTACGCTGCGGCGTTTGCATCGTTTTCGACAAAGGCTCGCACACCGGTCGCCGAGGCGATCTCAGCCGCGAGGTCAAGGCCGGAATGTTCAGGAATATGGGCCGAAAATGCGACCGATTTGGCATCACGCGAAACCAGCCCCGGGACAGCGACCCCGACCAGGTCGAACGGGCCGAATATGCCTTTAAGTTTCTCGATGAATGCGGCGACCTGGGCGGAAGAACGCTCGCGGAAATCAACCTCGGCCGTGTGGGTTGCCGAGATCGCGCCGGAGTCGTCAAGGCAAACCGCGTTCAGCGACCTGTTAGTAACCTCGACTCCGACACACCGCGAAGATCTGTTCTGGATCTCGTCCATAATCTTTTAGCCGAAAATAATGCGCGCCGACCAAAAACCAAACCGTGATTTTAGTCACTGCGAACCGCAATGTCAAAAGGCGTAACCGCAACTTTTCGAGCCCAAACTGCCGGTCGGCCCATCTTTGCTATATGAAATACCGGGAGATCGTGGGCCGACCTTGAATTTCCCGACCGCCTGGATTACACTTTCGGGTATTCGCTCAGCCAATAGGAACCGCTCGCTCTCGAGCATCAAAACAGTGCCGAATTGTGTTTCATTAGTGCAACGCCATTGCATCACGGCTAACGAAATGCTAAGCTGTTCCCATTGGCCGATCAACGGCCGGCCTTAAAGGTGTAAGCGTCAATTCAGGAGATACAAAAAATGAGTTTGGATAAAGGTAAAGCGATCGAGTCGGCATTGGCTCAGATCGAAAAGAAGTTTGGCAAAGGCTCGATCATGCGTCTCGGCGAACGTCCGCACGACGATGTCGGAGCGATCTCGACCAACTGTCTCAGCCTGGATGCGGCGATCGGCGTCGGCGGATTTCCGCGCGGCCGGATCGTCGAGGTGTACGGGCCGGAAAGCTCGGGTAAAACGACGCTTGCCCTGCAGGTCGTGGCTTCGGCCCAACGCGAAGGCGGCGTCTGTGCCTACATCGACGCCGAACACGCAATGGATCCCGAATATGCCACCAAACTCGGCGTCAATATCGATGATATGTTGATCTCGCAGCCCGACTCGGGCGAGCAGGCTCTCGAGATCGCCGAAACGCTCGTTCGGTCGAACAGCGTTGACGTGATCGTCGTCGATTCGGTCGCCGCACTGGTTCCGCGGGCCGAACTCGACGGTGAAATGGGTGATTCGCTTCCCGGATTGCAGGCGAGATTGATGTCGCAGGCACTCAGGAAGATCACGGCGATCGTCGCGTCGTCGCACACGTGTTTTATATTCATCAACCAACTCCGCGAAAAGATCGGCGTATTTTTCGGTTCGCCCGAAACGACGACCGGCGGCAAGGCCCTGAAATTCTACGCCAGCTTGCGTCTCGACATTCGCCGGATCGGCGCGATCAAGGACGGCGACAAGGTAGTCGGCAACCGCACCCGCGTCAAGGTCGTTAAGAACAAGTGCGCACCGCCCTTTCGTGAGTCGGAATTTGACATAATGTACGGCGAGGGCATCTCTCGTGAGGGCGACCTGCTCGATTTGGCGGTCAACAACAATATCGTCGAAAAGAGCGGTGCCTGGTTCTCGTATAAGGGCGAACGTCTCGGCCAGGGCCGCGACAATGTCAAAAATATGCTGAAAGAGAACCGCGAGCTGCTCGAACGTATCGAGAACGATGTCAAGGCCGAACTCGGGTTTGCAAAGTCGGAAGCCGCTGCGGGTTAACGGGTGGCCGGATTATTAAATGTAAAGGGCGGAGCCAATGCGGTTCCGCCCTTTTCGGTTTGATCGCGAGCCGTTACTGCGGCTTCTTCTTGGTGCTCTTCATCATCGGCGCGTCACCCGGAGCGGGCGGCGGCGGTGCGTTTGACGGCAATTTTCCACCCATCGCCTTTTTGAGTTCCTCGGGGCTCGGGATACCGGGCGTCGGTGTGACGCCGGGTTTGATGCCCTTCTTCAATTCCTCGGGGCTCGGGATACCGGGCGTCGGGGTCGCGCCTTTTGGGACAGCAACGTTCGTTGCCGGAATGCCCGGCGTTGTGTTTGCCGACGGCTGCACAGGAGCGGTCGAAATGCCGGCGGGCATGTTTGCCGGATCGACGTTAACGGGGCCGGTGCCGACATTTGCGACAGACTTGTTCGAATTGCTGTTCGCCGGTGCGGCGCCGCCGCAACCGATAGCCAACACAGCCGATGCGGCAATAATGCCGCCGATGATCTTTAACATAATTTCTTGACCTCTTTATTTCGTACCGAAAACTATTATTGATGACGCCCGGGCAATTGCCGGCCGCCAAACCGTGATTATAGGGTTCGCGGGCCGAATGTCAAACATTTCGCCCGTACTCGCTGTGCGGCAACATCCGTATATGATTTGACATCAACAAACCGCTTATTTACACTTACAAATTCGCACACGGTTCGGTTCCGGATGCGAGATGGCCAGATAGCTCAGTTGGTAGAGCAGCGGACTGAAAATCCGCGTGTCGGCGGTTCGACCCCGTCTCTGGCCACCACAAATATTTCCAAGAGGCCGCCCGGAACGGGGCGGTCTTTTTTTTCGCCGGACGTGCCCGGCGATGTTGCAATTCCGATTAAACGGCGCGATATTTCTGCTCAACGTAAGACTCGCAATAACTTATCGATAAGGAGCAAAGATATGGGAATAATTCGCCGCAGCCTGCGGACCGCATTTCAGATCACGATCGTCGCCGCTTTGTGCTGTGTGGCCGCACTTGGCCAAACCAACGAGCGCGAGGTTCACATCGGCGTCAAAGCCGGGGTCTCGCTGCCTAATCTGGTCGGCGGCAGCGACCGGGAGATAACGAAGGACTATAAATCGCGTTTTACGGCAAATTTTGGCGGCTTTGTCGATGTGCAGCTCAAAGGGAACACTTCGCTGCAGATCGAGGTCGATTACGCACCGCAGGGCGGCAAGCGCAACGGCATCCAGCCTGTAACTTCGCCGATCCCCGGACTGCCGGCCTTGCCCGCGGGCAGCTATTACTTCGCCAATTTCAACAATACCGCCAAGCTCGACTACATCGAGGTGCCGGTAATGCTCAAGTACCGGGCACGCAAGGAAAAGGCCGTCGGCTATTACGTCAATGGCGGGCCGTATATGGGCTTTTTGATGAAGGCGACGACGGTCACGAGCGGCACGAGCCCGCTGTATCTTAACAACGCCGGAACGGTTCCGGTACTGATCGGCCCGGGCACGCCATTCCCGGCAATTCCCTTTGACGCCAAAACGGATGTCACCGACGATCTCAACCGATTCAACTTCGGCGTAACGGGCGGCGGCGGCATAACCTTCAAACACGGCAAGAACTACGCCTTTATCGATGGCCGCGTCGCCTACGGGCTGACGACGCTGCAAAAAGACACCGTCAACGACGGCAAGAGCCGCACCGGTAATGTCGTTTTCTCGTTCGGGTACGCATTCGGCGTGAAGTAGCAAGTTATTTGTCTGTAACCGACAAAAGAAAGCCCGCATTTCGCGGGCTTTTCTTTAACTTTTGTCCTTTTTCCTCAACGTCGGCCAAGCTTCCGGCACTCTGTAGCCCTGATCTCGTAATTGGTCGCAATATCCTGCCGAATATCGAAACTCGCCCCACGACCACCGATCGTGTCCCGAATCGATCATTTCCTGCACCCTCCGTCGGAACCAGGCTTCTTGCTTTTCACGTCTTACTTTTAAGGTCACCGTTTCTAATCAAATCCAAAACCCGCCTGCAAATCGTCTTTCACAACCATCTTTTGGGCTTGTTTGAGTGTATCAATACTCGGCGGCGGGTCGGGTTGTGGATTCGTTCCAGCTTAGCCACGCCCTTCAGGGCGTGGTGAAGATCAGCAATACTCTGAGGGCGTTCACGCCCTTTCATCATCTTCGATCCGTTCGAGGCGTTCGACAAACGTTCCTTTTTTGTGATGCTCTTCCTGATTATGGATATAATTCAAAACCCAATCGAGGTCCTTTGTTCCAAATGATACAACTCCGTAACCATGCTGCCATTGCAAACTTTTGCCCATTGCGTAGGAACTTCCGCCTTTTAGCTGCCCGATCCACTCATCTAGATGCAAAGACGGTTTGACCGAAGCGGCAAGGTGGACGTGCGTTTCAATCCCACCGATTCCATGAAAATAGGCTCCTTTCGTCTCAACTATCTTGTTTTTGAGATACGCGTAAAGATCGGGTTGCATTGCACCGGTGATCAACGGCAGATTATCTTTGGTGTGCCACGTTATATGCAGATTTATTTCTGAATAAACTCTAATTGACAT
>JAIBCA010000118.1 GCA_019694345.1 Pyrinomonadaceae bacterium
TCTTCGGATTGTGCTTCGACATCACCTTCGTGATCGCTGCCGTCAATGTCGTCTTGCCGTGATCCACGTGCCCGATCGTCCCGATGTTCACGTGCGGCTTGCTGCGGTCAAATTTTTCCTTACTCATAACTTCTCCTAATCTTTTCTGGTATCAGAACCGGGCCAAAAAACTAATTACTACTTGCCCCCTTGACCTTTGCGATGATTTCCTCGGCCACGTTTCGCGGAGCCTCGGCGTAACGTTCAAAGTGCATACTCGACGTCGCTCGGCCCTGCGTTGACGAACGGAGGTCGGTCGTGTAGCCGAACATTTCCGAAAGAGGGACAAAGGCCGTGACGACCGACACGTTCCCCGGACGCGGCTCCATCTTATCGATCTGCCCGCGGCGGCGGTTAAGGTCGCCATTGACCGACCCCATGTATTCTTCGGGGGTTACAACCTCAACCTTCATGATCGGCTCAAGCAAAACGGGTTTCGCTTTCTTGACCGCATCCTGAAACGCAAGGCTACCAGCGATATGGAAGGAACGCTCGTCCGAGTCAACTTCGTGATATGAACCGAAAACAAGGCTTGCCTTGATGTCAACCAATTCGTATCCGGCGAGGAATCCGCGACGCATCGCATCCCGAATTCCTTCCGACACGGGCTTGATGAACTGACGGGGAATAGCTCCGCCGGTGATCTTGTCTTCGAAAACAAAGCCCTCGCCGGGTGCCGGCTCGACCTCAAGTTCGACGTGGCCGAACTGGCCACGACCACCAGACTGCTTCTTGAAGATCTCTTTGCCCGGCGCGGCCGTCGTGATCGTTTCGCGGTAGGCAACCTGCGGCTTGCCGACGTTCGCCTCAACGCCGAATTCGCGCTTCATTCGGTCAACGATGATCTCGAGGTGAAGCTCACCCATTCCGGCGATGATCGTCTGACCCGTTTCATGATCGGTCGAAACCTGGAATGAAGGATCCTCTTGAGCAAGCCGGTTAAGGGCGATACCCATCTTGTCCTGATCGGCGCGGGTCTTCGGCTCGACCGCGACACGAACAACAGGGTCCGGAAATTCCATTGATTCGAGAATAATGTGATTCGTCTCGTCCGAGATAGTGTCACCAGTCGTGACATTCTTCATGCCGCCGATCGCGACAATTTCGCCGGCCGATGCCGATTCAACGTCCTCACGTTTATTGGCGTGCATCAACATCAGGCGTCCGACGCGTTCCTTGGAGTTCTTAATCGTGTTGTAAACGTAGGATCCGGAATTAACCGTGCCTGAGTAGATACGAACAAACGCGAGTTGTCCGAGGTGCTTGTCAGCCATCAGCTTGAAGACCAAGCCCGAGAACGGAGCTTTGGCGTCCGGTTCGCGGGTCTCGATCTCACCTGTCTTGGGGTTTTCACCTTCGATCGCGGCAATATCAAGTGGGCTAGGAAGAAAATCGACAACAGCGTCGAGGAGCGTCTGAACCCCCTTATTCTTGAAAGCCGAACCTGTAAAGACCGGGACGATCTTCATCGCCAAGGTTGCTTTTCTGAGAGCTGTGCGGATCTCGTCTTCGGTGATCTCCTCGCCTTCGAGGTATTTCATCATTAGATCGTCGTCGACGGCAGAGACGGCCTCGACCAACTTTTCGCGCTGAGACCTTGATTCTTCAAGCAGGTCGGCCGGAATGTCCACAATGTCGTAATTCGCACCTTTCGCCTCGTTGCTCCAGATAAACGCCTTCATCGTGATCAGGTCGACAACACCCTGAAAGTGCTCTTCGAGACCGATAGGCACCTGCATCGCAACGGCGTTTGCACCGAGTCGGTCGAGAATCGATTTGAAACTACGCTCAAACGAAGCACCCGCCCGATCCAGTTTATTGACAAAGCAGATACGCGGAACGCCATATTTGTCCGCCTGACGCCAAACCGTTTCGGACTGTGGCTCGACACCGGCAACACCGTCAAAAACACAGACCGCACCATCCAGCACGCGCAGGCTCCGTTCAACTTCCATAGTGAAGTCAACGTGGCCAGGCGTATCGATAATATTGATTCGGTGCTCGACATTATTACGGGTCCAGAAACAGGTCGTTGCGGCCGACGTGATGGTAATACCGCGCTCCTGCTCCTGCTCCATCCAGTCCATCGTCGCAGTCCCTTCGTGAACTTCGCCGATCTTGTGCGAGACACCGGTGTAATACAAGATGCGCTCCGTCGCCGTGGTCTTACCCGCGTCGATGTGGGCCATGATGCCGATGTTTCTAAATTTGTCTAAGCTGATCTTCGCCATTTTGGTAAATCTATCGTTCCCGGGCCTGCGGGCCCGCTCTCTATCAGAATCTGTAATGAGCGAAAGCCTTGTTGGCCTCGGCCATACGGTGAACGTCGTCCTTCTTCTTCATCGCCCCGCCGCGGCCATTAGTCGAATCGAGAAGTTCGCCAACGAGACGATCGACCATTGTCTTTTCGCTACGATTGCGGGCGTTCAACACGATCCAACGGATCGCAAGCGTATTGCGGCGGTCACGACTGACCTCAAGCGGCACTTGATAGGTTGCACCGCCGATTCGGCGTGATTTTACCTCCAAGGTCGGAGCAACGCCTTCGAGAGCCTTTTTGAAGACCTTGATCGGTTCCTCGCCGGTCTTTTCAGCGAGTTTGTCCATCGCCGCGTAAAAGATCTGCTCGGCGACGCTCTTTTTGCCTTCCCACATCAGGCCGTTGATAAACTTGGTCACGGCGATGCTGTTATAGATCGGATCCGGCAAAACTTCTCTTTTTCCTGCAACTCTACGTCTTGGCATATTGTAATTGGGTCATTGCGTCATCTGGCCGTTGATTCATTTATTGAGCGAACCAACGATCGGATGAAAAATGACTATCTTATTTCGCCCCCTTCGGACGCTTCGCACCGTACTTTGAACGGGCTTGGTTACGATTCGCGACACCTGAGGCATCCAACGTTCCGCGGATAACGTGATAACGAACACCCGGAAGATCCTTGACGCGGCCGCCGCGGATCAACACGATCGAGTGTTCCTGCAAGTTATGCCCGATACCCGGGATATATGTAGTAACTTCGATCTGGTTGGTCAGACGCACACGGGCGACCTTACGAAGTGCCGAGTTCGGCTTCTTCGGGGTCGAGGTGTATACACGCGTGCAAACACCGCGTTTCTGCGGATTGGACTGCAGAGCGGGACTCGCCGTCTTATACTTAACGCGTTGGCGTCCCTTGCGAACTAATTGGTTGATCGTCGGCATTATTTACTTACCTTCTTTAAAGTTCCGAAAGGCAAAAGTTACCTCTCACCTGACTCTTGCCGGACGCATCCGGCAGTTAGCTCAAGCAGCATTCAGCTTGCTTAGTTAATTAAATAGCAACTAATCCTTAAGAATTGAGACTTTGCTGTAGCGTGGAATATAAGAAATGATCTGATTCGCCGGCGGCCTGTGATGGACGCTATTACGCAACAATTCCTGTTTCAATTCTCAAATATCGGCCTCGACTTCTGAATTGGAGTCGAAAGGCAACCCAGACCGCTATAGTCCGAAACTTTAGATACTATGAATTTAGCACCTCTTTGTCAAGCGTGGTTTTGCACTATCCTGGTTTTATTTGTAGAATTTCTCTTTTCGCAAAGCATGACATTAGAGACATTTATTGACCAATGAGCAACCACACAACATTTCTAGGGACATATCTTGCCCGTTTTACCGAAACCGATTGGCTCAATGCCATCGAAGAACTGCTGCCTTCTATCCACGAGGTCGACCGTAACGCCGTGCAGATCTGGTTTCGGTTTTACCCGCTGAGCCTCAAATTGGCGATAGACGCCGCTGAGAACCGCGAAGAGGTGATCCGCGGATTTGCCCTGCAGGGCAATTTTGAGCTGAAAGACCAGATCGACACCTCGCATCATTTCCTGTACGGACATCGCTACTGGAAAACCGTTAAAGCCGCGATCGAGGCTGAGGCAGCGGTCTTTACCGACCAGACGCCCGAACTCGCCGATGAGATCAGGGATATCGCCAGGCTCGTCGCCGAAAAGCTGTCTGTCGAACCGCAGATGATCATCGCCATGGTCGCCATCGGGCTGGCCACACTCAATCAATCAGGGCTCGAAGCCTTTAAGGCGGCATCCGGCGATGTAAAGCAGCCGACCGGGATGATGGCGAAATCGCCTAACGCGGTCATCGCCGAGCGTTCGATGGACGACTCGCAGGGCCTGCTCGGATTCCTCAAAACCGTGAATAAGCGGTTTTCGGTCAACTATGCTTCGCTCTCCTCGAGCGGCAAGTTTCCGATAATGCTGGATCAGGAGATCACCGGAGCGTCCGGGGCTGACCACTCGCAAGACTGGCAAAAGCAGGATAGCCGCTGTTGGGAAGGTCCCGTTCCGATCGAATGTACAGCTGCCTCGTGCGGAACGTGCTGGGTCGGCGTTCTCGGCGGCCAAGAAAAACTCAGCGACGTCAACCCCCGTGAGCGCCGCCAGATGAAGGTTTTCGGTTATAATCAGCCTTCCGATGCCAAGCCGTTCATTCGGCTCGCTTGTCAGGCTAAGGCCAGCGGTAACGCCACCATTGTAATTCCGCCGTGGAATGCTGTCTTTGGTAAAAAGGTCTACGGCAATGTCGAAGAGGTGGTCCTCGAGCCGAACACCACTTCCGCTAGGAAGCTCCGAGAGATCGTTAAGGAAGTCACTTCGGGCGAATAATTACAAACGCATCTAATGAACCGGAGTTGGACGGGAACGACCGACCACAGGCCCGGGCAGTCGCTACGGTCAAGTTCATGTTTGCACTCGTCCACCTTTGATTTGTTCTCGACTCGTTATTCTGCGTCTCCGTGACTCTGCGGTAAGATAACAACGTGTCCGAATTCAAGAAACCAATTCCGCCGGTCATTTTTGTATTGATCGCTGTGTTGCTATGGAGCACCGGCGGTGTATTTATCAAGCTGGCGACAAATCTTGACTCTTATCAGGTCACATTTTTTCGTTCACTACTTGCAGGAATAACGGTTCTTGTCGTTACCCGCCGTAACGGCCTGCGAATCAATGTGTTCGGCATCATGGCGTCGATCATTTACGCGGCCTTGCTGTTTTTATTCGTTTGGGCGACGAAACACACAACAGCTGCAAACGCCATATTCCTCCAATATACCGCACCGATCTATATCCTGATCCTTGCTCCTTTTGTCATCGGCGAGAAGTTTCACCTGCGCGACCTCGCTACGGTTATCTTTTGTATCGCCGGAATGTCGCTGTTCTTCGTCGGCGACCTGACGATCGGCGATTATCAGGGCAACATCGCCGCACTCGGTTCTGGCATCTTTCTCGGCCTGTACATTATGCTGCTCAAGCACCCGCGCGCGATTGGCATGAATTCGGTCATCACCGTCATTTACGGCAATTTCCTGCTCGCACTGCTCACGCTGCCATCGGGCATCGCATCGTTTGCGACGATCACATGGCTCGACTTCGGAGCGGTCGCCTTTCTCGGCATCTTTCAGATCGGGATTAGCTATATACTCTTTATCAAGGGCGTCCGCGGTGGCACGCGCCCGCTCGATGCATCGATCATCGGCTTTATCGAGCCACTGCTCAATCCGGTTTGGGTCTTCCTGTTTGTCGGCGAGACCCCGTCCAAATGGGCTCTTCTCGGCGGCTCCATAATAATCGCGACGGTCGTCGTACATACAGTTGTGCAATATCGATCAAATATCGGCGACGATGGGCCGGCAGTTGAATGATACCGTCGATTTTAGCTAAACTCACTAGCCATTTCTGAAATTCGGCCTATGCCCAAATACACTCTTCGCGAAAAGTTTCGATATCACTTCGAAAACACGATGTCCCGCGGCCCGGTCGCCGTCATTCAGTGGCTGGCGATCGTTTCGATCGTTTCGGTGGTCGTTCTCGGCGCGATAATTTTGGCCTTTGGCATCACCGGCTCGACCGAGCCAAATGCGGAACCGTTGGGCTTTGTCGAAGGCTCGTGGAAAAGCCTGATGGCGACGCTCGACCCCGGTACAATGGGCGGCGACGAAGGGTGGGAATTTCGGATCGTCAGATTTGTGGCGACATTGATCGGCATTTTTTTGATCTCGATCCTGATCGGTTCGATCTCGTCCGGGATCGATCAAAAGATCGAAGAGCTTAAGCGCGGCCGTTCGCGGGTCCTCGACGGCAACCATACGCTTATTCTCGGCTGGTCTGAAAAGATATTCACTATTATCAAGGAGATCGTTGAGGCAAATTCGAATCAGAAACGCCCATGTATCGTCATCCTCTCCGACAAGGACAAGGTCGAGGCCGAAGAGGAAATAAAGAGCCGCGTCGGTGATTTTAGAAACACCAAGATCGTTGTTCGCAGCGGCAGCACGCTCGAATCTTCAGCTGCCGAAATGGTCAATATAAATGAGGCACGTTCGATCATAGTGCTTTCGCCCGAGGTCGATAATCCGGATACTTTTGTCATCAAGACCGTTCTCGGGATCACCAATGGCAGGCACCGCCACGCCGACCCCTATCACATTGTCGCTGAGATCCGCGACGAACGTAATCTCGAAGCAGCGGAACTCGTCGGTAACGGCGAGGCTGTTTACGTTCTTTCCGAAGACCTTATTTCACGTGTGATAGCCCAGACTTGCCGGCAATCGGGCCTCAGCGTTGTTTACAGCGACCTATTGGAGTTTGCAGGCGATGAGATATATTTTGAGGCACTTCCCGGATCGCTTATCGGAAAAACCTATCGTGACGCGCTGTTTGCGTACGAAGACTCGGCGATCATCGGTATTTACACCGCCGACGGCGAGGTTCTGATCAATCCGCCGGGTGACCGGGCTCTTTTGAACGGTGATAGCGTTATCGCTATTTCCGAAGACGACGATACGGTCATCCCGAACGGCCGCGCGGATCTGCGGATCGATAGTGACGTTTTCAACCACAGCCAGTACACGTCGCTTAAAGCTGAAAATACGCTTGTTCTGGGTTGGAATGATAAAGGTTCACGGATCCTCGCAGAGCTTGACAATTATGTCCGCGAAGGTTCGCAGGTGTTGGTAGTAGCTGACGACGTGACCGCCGGCGAACAAGTCGCCGCTCTACAAACGCGTCTGAAATTCCAGCAAATCGCTTTCCGACGCGGGGATATTAGCGAGAAGCAGACCCTGCTGTCGATCGACACCGAAAAGTTTGATCACATAATAGTTCTCAGCAATCGGGACATCGACATCCAGGAGAGCGATGCCAAGACGTTGATATCGCTTCTTCATCTCCGTTCCATCGGCGAGAGTAAGGGGCGCGAATACAGCATTGTTACCGAGATGCTCGATATGCGGAATCGTGAGTTGGGCGTCGTTGCTAAGGCCGATGATTTCGTCGTCAGCGATAATCTTATAAGCCTGATGCTCAGCCAGCTCAGCGAAAATCGCGAACTGAAAAAGGTCTACGACGTGCTTTTTCAGGCCGAAGGGTCCGAGATCTATCTCAAACCGGTCCGCCGCTACGTGAAGCCTGGCGTCGAGACCGATTTTTACACCATCGTTGCCAGCGCCGCAGAACTCGGCGAGTCGGCGATCGGTTATCGGGTCACGGCCGAGAGTCACGAAAGCGAGCGCCAATTCGGCGTCCGCCTGAATCCGAATAAATCAGACAAGGTCACCTTTGCTGAAAACGACTTTATTATCGTACTTAGTGAGGACTGATCGCCCTGAGCACGCATTACCGGGCCGACAGCCGGTCGCTCAACACGACATATTTTTGCACGCCGTGTTGCCCCTGATATCATTTGTTCTGATCCAATGTCGACAGATACTTACAAAACCTTGCGCATCCCGTAAAACTTATGGGACCGCATCGGCGTAATTACTTGCAATGGGATCGTTAACTCGGTTAGAGTTTTTGACGCACCGGTATGAATAACTTGGATTTTGTTGGCCAGACAGTCGACGGGAAGTACCACATCGAACGTGAGCTCGGTCGCGGCGGTATGGGAACCGTTTACTTGGCCACACATCTGGGAACTGAAAGGCCTGTCGCCGTCAAGATCATCGCTCCGCAATATATGCGGCGTGCGGAGTTTGTCGAGCGCTTTCGCCGCGAAGCGCGGGCCGCCGGGCGCCTTCGACACCCGAATGTCGTCAATGTGACGGACTTTGGATTTGCCGACTCCAACGAAGGGCAAGTCGCTTACCTTGTGATGGAGTATCTCGACGGCTGCACCCTCGGCGAAATACTCGACGAAGAGCGCAATCTACCTGTCGCATGGACGCTCGACATTCTTGAACAGGTTTGTTCCGCGGTTCAGGAGGCTCATGAACAGGGCATAATCCATCGTGACCTCAAACCTGACAACATCTGGCTCGAACCGAATCAACGCGGAGGTTATACCGTCAAGGTCCTCGATTTTGGTATCGCAAAGCTCGAGGATCATGACGAGACCGATCACGGCAACGGCGGCCATCGTTACCAACCGATGCCGACCATCTCATCGCCGGCACGCGTGACCCATTCCGGCGACTCTCGCGACAGTACAATGGCGGGCAAAGGCGTCGGAACACTCGTTTCCGAGGCGTCGACCATCGCTCAAACTATCGAGGGCGGGACGCGGGTTGGCGACGGATCTACCATAAGTCTGGACCCGGTCGGCGACGAAGGCAAAACCGCCATTCTACCAGAAAGCGATGATCCCGATGTCGATCAGGAAGCTGTCGGCACACAGATGATCACGGAACTTGTTCCGACGCCGCTGCGGATCAGTCAAAAGCACACTACCGGTAAGTCGCTGCTTGATTCGCCCAGTACCTCAGACCTGACCAGGGTCGGCGCAGTTTTGGGTACGCCGCTCTACATGTCGCCCGAACAGTGCCGCGGCGAACGCCTCGACCCACGCTCGGACGTTTACAGCCTGGGCGTTATCGCCTACCAGATGCTGTCCGGCGAAACCCCGTTCTCGGGTGATTTCAAGGACGTGATGGAGTCGCACAAGAACGTCGCTGCTCCGCCGATCAGGACAAAAAAGGTCCGCCGTAAAATGAAACTCGCGATCCACTCCGCACTGGAAAAGGATCCGGACAAGCGGCCTCAGACCGCCGAGGCATTCGCGAGCGTCATGCGTTCTCGCGAAGAGGGTATCTTCGGGCTCTTGCGGCGGGCGTTGGTGATCTACAGTGAGCATTTGCCGAAGTTTCTTCTGCTCACGACATTTTTCATGCTGCCGGTAGCGGCATTGACCATCCTCCAGGTGACGACGTCGTTCCTGAAGGTGAGCGGGGTTGTTTCTGAAGGGGCGGGCAACGCGCTTATGACCCTTATCGTGTTTGTTCTGACCATCGCAAGTGCGTTTTGCGCGACGTTGACAGTTGCGACGATCGTCTGGATCGTGACCCAATATTTGGCGGTCCCTCTGCGTCCTGTCCGCTTGAGGCCGGCCCTCTCGGAGACCCGCCGAAAATGGAAGAAGATCGCGGTCAATGGGATCGTTACAGTTTTTGCACCATTCATTATTTCTACTATCGCGGGCATTGCGGGCTTTTTAGGGCTTGGCTTACTGGCATGGGCCCTCACATCCGCAATCACCACCTCGGTAGATGCCATGCTCATCGGAGCGATCGGAGCGGCACTCGGCATGATTGGCGGATTTCTATACGGCTATGTCGTGTGTATGCTCATTGCCCCGGTCGCTATGATGGAAAATCTCGGCGTCCGCGACGTCTTTCGGCGGTCCAGGCAATTGACGTCACGGTCGTTCACGACTTCCCTGGGGGCCGCGGTGATGATGTTCCTATTGCCGATGGTACTTGCCGGCTCGCTGTCATTTGTCGTAAATGTCACCGCCCGTGCGTTCGATCCGAAGCTCAAAGCCCCGATCGAGGTAACTCAAACCGATCCGGCCGGGAGCGAAAACAGGCCGACCATAAATTCTGTTCCGCCCGCGGCTGCCGATCGCGATGTGAACATTCGCCTCGGCGGCAAGCCGATCGTCGAGATCGACAAAGACGAAAAGGATATGCGGTCACGCGTAAAACACGCTGTGCTCGAATCGCTGATCCAGATCTTCCTTCTGCCGCTGCAGATCTTTGCTCTTTCGTTTTCTGCTATTATAGTTGCGTTGCTTTACTTGAAAACGCGGCTCGCCGGCGGCGAATCCATGGCCGATCTTCTTGAGAGATTTGAGGACGACGACCGCCCGCGAAAGAAGTGGCAGGAACGTGTCCGGGCTCGGTTGATCCAGTCCGGGCGGATCCCGAGCCGACCTTCGTCGGAAGGTTAGGATCCGGGCTTTCCCCGAAAAATACAGATGCGGGCTTTTCTTTTCAGATCGATCGCGGTGGCGGTTCTGATGGCGGGTGCGGCCGCAGCCGCGTCGCCGCAGGACGTCGTACGCGAGCTCAAACTCGCGGTTGGGGCGTCGGTTGATATTGTCAATCGATCCGGCCGCGTCGCCGTCGTCGCCTTGCCCGGGGATGATGTCGATTCAAAATTCACGGCAACATCGCCAAAAGGCGTCAGCGACGCCGAAATTAAAGTCGTCAATTCAAGCAGTCGGATCTCGGTCATGGTTGCTCCGTCGGATCCCAAAAAGCGCATCGACATAATTCTGACGGTGCCGTCGAGGGCCGTCATCAAGATCGAAACGCGTGACGGTGCCGTCGATGTTTCGGGCAATGTCGCGTCGTTAGCGGCATCGACTGAAACCGGTACGATAACCCTCGACATTCCTCAGGACGAGATAAAGTACGTGCTTCGCTGGACCGAATCGCGGCCGCGGTTCGTGGCGAACTTTGATCTCGAGGAGGTCAAGGAACGCTCCGGCGGAAAGTTCGAGGTACGCGGATCTCATCGGGATGAGGGCGGCCGGCCGTCGAAAAAGAGGATCGACGATACGACAAGCGGCGACCCGGTATCAGATCCGGGCAGCGAACAGCCGACGAGTGTCCGGCTTGACCTGACGACGGCCCGCGGCATCGTTTTGATCAACGTCCCGCCGAACGAGGTGGGCAGCGACCTTCGCGAGCGTCCGCTGACAAATGCCGCCAAGGCCATCGTTCGGAGCGGCGACTCGCTTCTGATGGAGGCGATCCGCCGATCCGCCCCGAAATACTACGGCGAATACGCACGCAGCCTGCCGCCGCTCAAGAAGGAACCCGAATTCACTGCCAAGCGGCTCGTACCGGAGGTCAATGCTGCCGAAACGCACTCTGCGCTGGTCCGCGTGACCGGCCTCGACAACCGCGCGATCGACGGGCTCACGGCCGGCGACTTTGAGGTGACCGAGGGCGGCGTCCGCCGTGACATTCTCGATGTCACTCGCTCGACCGCTCCGTTCAATCTCGTGCTGCTGCTCGACGTTTCAGGCAGCGTCGAGAATTACGTCAACTTTATCCGAAAGGCAGCGAGGGCGTTCGTCGAGACGGTCGATAAGAATGACCGCGTGTCGATCATCACCTTTAACGACGACGTAAAGGTGCTTTCGAAATTCACCACCGACCGAGGCAAATTGTCCGAGAGCCTTGATACGTTCGACTCCGGCGGCGGCACGGCATACTACGACGCACTTGCGTTCACGATCGCTGAGACGCTTCGGCCGCTCAAGGGAGAGCGGACGGCGATCGTCATCCTGACCGACGGCGATGACAATCGCTCGTTCCTTGCGTTCGATTCGTTGATGGGATCGATACAGGAGAGCGGCTCGCTGATCTATCCGCTTTACGTGCCTTCGGGGCTGATCGCCGCGGCCGACGGCCAAAACTCTGACATCGACCCGATGCGAAAGAAATATATGTCACTGTCGGCCAAATCACAGGGCGAAGGCGAACGTCTCGCCAAGGTTTCGGGCGGCGTCTATTATCCGATCTCCCAGATCTCGCAGATCCAGCGTGCGTATGAGGACATCGTCGTCCA
>JAIBCA010000145.1 GCA_019694345.1 Pyrinomonadaceae bacterium
GTGATGAACAACGGCTGCTACGGACTTACCAAAGGACAAGATTCCGCGACCGCCGACGCCGGTTCGAAATCGAAAGCAGGAAGCGTGAACCTGTTCGAGGCGATCGATCTGGCCAGCCTCGCGATCGAATTGGGGGCAACATTCGTGGCTCAGAGTTTTTCGGGTGATAAGGAGCAACTCGTTCCGCTGCTTAAGGCCGCGATGCACCATAAGGGCTTTGCTCTACTAAATGTGATCTCGCCATGCGTGACCTTTAACAACAACGCCGGCTCAACGAAATCATATGATTACGTTCGCCAGCATATGGAAGTCACGGGGACGGTCGATTTCGTGCCGATCTCGCGCGAAATACTTGCAAATTACGAAGCGGGAAGCGTCAAGGACTTAACAATGCACGATGGAACCACCATCCATCTTCACAAGCTTGCAAAGGATTGGGACCCGCTCGATCGATTCTCAGCGATAAATGCTGTGCAGCGGTCGAAGGCCAAGGGTGAGATACTGACCGGGCTCTTATACCTGGATGAAAGTTCCCTGGAACTTCATGACCTTATTAACACTGCCGAGCAGCCACTGAACGTTCTTGCCGAGAAGGAGTTATGCCCGGGCTCTGACGCACTTGCAGCACTCAATGCAAGCTTGCGCTAGGAAACGTGACGTTTACCTGCGAAGAAATGACAAGTATTCGTTTTGATCGCGCGTGAGCCCGGCAAACGTAGCCACTGTCTCGTCGTTAAATGTGACGATCGCGTATAGCGGTAATGCAACTGTGCCGAAACGCTGCTCCTGCATTCGCTGAAAGCCCTGATACGGCTCGCCCTCGCCATCCGTGTAGAGCCGAACGCGAACGAACTTTTCAAGTTCCTTTTTGACCTCAGCCTTGGTGAACATATTGGCCTCCATCCATCGGCAATTCGTGCAGGTATAGCCCGTATAGTCAACAAAGACCCTCTTATTTTCGGCCTTGGCTCGAGTGATAGCCGCTTGATAATCGTTCGTGATCCAAGTCAATTCACCGCTCTTTCCCGTTTCGCCTGCAATGCTTGACGCCGCTTCTTTTGCCGGCGGAAGGAACGATTCGATCTCGCCAAGCCGAGCACCAAAAAGTCCGGTCAGTAAGTAAAAAGTGAGCGTAGTAAATGCTAATGCGTTGAGGGCGCCGACTAGGCCAATGTGCTTTTTTTCCGAATCGTGAGCGAACCGAAATACTCCTAACAAGTACAAGACGATCAGGATCGAGCAGGCGATCCAGCCTGCGATCACCACTTCGCGGGTAAATATGTTCCAACCCCAAACGAGATCGACATTTGAAAGAAACTTTAGTGCGGCCCCGATCTCCAAAAAGCCCATCACTACCTTTACCGAATTCATCCATGTCCCCGACCTCGGCAAGCTGTGCATGAGCCTTGGGGCGACAGCAAGTACGAAGAACGGTAACGCGAAAACGGTCGAAAACGCGAGCATTCCGGCTATTGGGTAGAATAGTTCGCCGTTTGCAGCCGCTACCAGAATAGTTCCGACAAGCGGCGCCGTGCACGTAAAGGACGTTAGCGAAAATGTCAGCCCCATGAGCAACAGCCCAATATACTTGCCCGACTCTTTTGAGCGTGTGATCCCATCCAGTTTGGTCAGTAAACTTGATGGAACACCAAGGTTATAGGCACCGAGCAAACTGAACGCAAATGCCAAAAAGATCGCGGTGATCAGGAGGTTGATGTAAGGATTGGACGCAAATCGATTGAGCCCGGCGGCTCCAAATACCAGCGCCAGAGCGACACCCAACCCGGTGAAGGTCAGTATTATTCCAAGAGCATAGATCAACGCATCCCGGATCGATCCATAATGCGAATCCGAACCGTGTTTAGTGAAATAGGATACCGTGATCGGGATCATCGGAAAGACACACGGCGTCAGCAGCGAAAGTGCCCCAAAGGTGATCGCTAGCCAAATAAATCCCCAAAACGAGCCATTCGCGATATTCGACGCCGCCGGAGTCGCCGCCGGTGCCGCGACGCTTGAGGGCATCGCTGTTACGGTCGAGGAAGGTGGTGGTGGTGCGAGCTGCCGCCCCCCAGTGACTGTCAGGGGAGCCGCGAGTTTTACCGTTTTTGGCGGCAGGCAAAGTGTATCGTTGCAGACCTGGTATTTAACGCTTATTCTCAGTTCCTGCCGGCCGTCAGGTGCTTCGGCCGTAACCGTAAATGGCAGGTTAAAGACAGCCTCGCCGGTATATGCTTCGGTGTCGATGCCGAAATTCGGGTCGAACGCAACTTTAGGCTTGGGTCCGGATATCTGGCCGGCCTGAAAATATGTATCATCGACCGATATCTTCGTCGGGATCGGTCCGCCGCTGCCCTGTGTCAACGAATACATCTTCCACGGCGATTCGATCGTTGCTGTGACCTTTGCCGCTCCCTTAGCGCCGCTAGCGACACTTTCAGGCGACACCGCTAAAGTAAGCTTGACCGGATCCTGAGCGATCGCGGCAACCGCCAAAAAGCTCAAAAACAAAAGTGTCAGCAAGGTGTTGCTGACGATTCGCAAGATCATTCTCGGGGTCTGAGTTTCGCCGTTATTACTCATTCGAATTAAATATTACCGCGAAACGGCAAATTATTCCCCTACCACGAAACAATTTGCATCGCCATTTCCTCAAATCGTGGCGCGCTGCCGTGGCTGGCAGATCTTCCTGGTATAGAATAACGAATGTCATTCCATAACTACGAGGTAACAAACATTGAACGATAAAAAGGGTATATCTAGACGTGAATTGCTGAGAAACGCTGCTCTCGGCAGCATTGGGCTGGGGTTGATGGGCAGTAGCGTAGCCGGCGCCGAAAGCGACACGATGCTCGAACAACTGATCGCCGGGCCGAAACCGGCGAATAAAACCATGGCCGGCGTGCCGTTTGAAAAACGTGAGGTCGTCCGCGTCGCCATCGTCGGCACTGGACTTCGCGGCACGAGTATTTTGTCGGAGTTTCTGCATTTGCCGAATGTTCGGATCACGGCGCTTTGCGACGTCGTCCAATCTAAAGTCGACCGTGCCCGATCTATGGTCGAAAAGGCCGGGCAGCCAACGCCCGCGACGTTTGTCAAGGGTGACCGCGGCCACGAGGAACTCGTAAAGCGAGACGACATCGATTTCGTATATATCGCGACGCCCTGGGAATGGCATACCGAGCAGGCATTAGCGGCAATGAATGCCGGAAAGCACACCGGCACCGAAGTTCCGTCCGCATATACACTCGAAGATTGCTGGAAGCTGGTAGATACGTCCGAACGAACCCGTCGGCATTGCATGCTGATGGAAAATTGCTGCTACGACTACGACGAGCTGCTTATCTTGAACATGGTCCGCGCCGGAATGCTAGGCGACATTGTCCATGGTGAAGGGGCCTATAACCATGATCTGCGTGAGATACTTTTCGAAACCAGGGACGAGGGCCTTTGGCGGCGGCGGCATCACACTCTGCGCGACAGCAATCTGTATCCGACCCACGGTCTGGGCCCTGTTGCCAACTACATGGATATCAACCGCGGCGACAAGTTTGAATACATGGTGGCCATGAACTCGGTCAGTCTGGGGCTGCAGCAGTACCGAAAAGACCACCTTAAGGACGATGATCCGCGTCAGAAAGAGGTTTACAAGACCGGCGACTACAGCACGAATCTGATCAAAACCCACAAGGGGCGAACCATCCTTGTGCAACACAACGTTTCGACCCCGCGGCCATACGACCGTATCAATTTGATCCAGGGCACAAAGGGCATCTTCCGGGATTATCCCTCGAGGATATTCATTGATGGACAGGAGGGCGGACACAAGTGGCAGCCAATAGACTCATTTAAGGAAAAATTTGAACACGACCTTTGGCGAAAGGAAGGCGAAGCCGCTCGTAAGCTTGGTGGACACGGCGGTATGGACTACATCATGTGCTACCGGCTAGCCGAGTGTATGACCAAAGGTATCGCTCCCGATATCGACGTTTACGATGCCGCCGCGTGGTCGGCGCCCGGACCACTCAGCGAGATCTCAAACGCCAAGGGTTCGATGCCGGTAAAATTCCCGGACTTTACACGTGGCGTCTGGCAAAAGAAGCGGGAATCGATCCCTTAGGCAGTTTTTTTCCTTGATAGCTGGGGCGTGTACTGGCCTTGATCGGCTTGGACACGCCCTTTTTCTTCTTTGTTCCAACGGGCAAAAATTCGCACTCTACCGCCGATTTTTTCATGGTCGTCGGACGCCCTCGAAACCCATCGCCCGCTAAAACCCATATTTGCGATCATTTACGAGACATTCTTAATGTCATTTCTGAAACGTCCTATTTGGCACGTGTCTTGCTGAACGAAGAATTATTGGCGGAACCGGCTTCTATCCAAGAGGAAGATCAGCAATATGAACCGTTTTGAGATCGTTGCGCGAGAGGACTACTCCGACGTTACCTTTATGCTCGAGGTTCTCCACCCGATGATGGCCCGAGCGGCCAATCCCGGGCAGTTTGTGATCGTGATGTCCCATGCCGAAGGCGAGCGGATCCCGCTTACCATCGCGGACTTTGATCGCGCAAAGGGGACAATCACCCTCGTCATTCAGGCCGTGGGTAAATCGACAATGGAAATGCAGGCGACGTGCCATGTCGGCGGAGTTCTTCATGGCCTTGCCGGTCCGATGGGTATCCCAAGTCATTTGAGTGATGCCCGCAAGGCAATTTGCGTTGGCGGCGGGCTTGGTGTGGCGCCGGTTTTCCCGCAGGCTCGTGCGTTCAAGCAAAACGAGGCCTATGTCATCGGCGTCCTCGGATTTCGAAACAAGGACCTTATCTTCTGGGAAGACAAGTTTCGCTCGATCTGCGACGAACTGATCATATGCACTGACGACGGTTCGGCCGGTATCAAGGGATTTGTCACCGACGGTATTGATCTTGCCCTCAAGCATCATCAAGACATCGACGAAGTGATCGCGATCGGGCCGCCAATGATGATGAAGGCAAGCGCCGATGCTACGCGGGCCGCAGGGATCAAGACCATGGTCAGTCTTAATCCGATCATGGTCGATGGCACCGGGATGTGCGGCGGATGCAGGGTAAAGGTCGGGGAAGAGGTCCGGTTTGCATGCGTTGACGGACCCGACTTTGACGGACACGCGGTTGATTTTGACGATCTGATGGTTCGTTTGCGGCGTTACAGGGAAGAGGAACGTATTGCTACCGAAAGATGGTCCGAGACCTGCCGAATGCGAGCAACCGCGGTAGAACCAATTGAGATGCCCGACATCGGCTAAGCTGTTGTCACAGAGCGGAGTAGATAACGATGGCGAAGAAAAGAACTGTTCGAAGCATCCCACAGGAAAGGACCCCGGTTCGTGAACTCGACCCGCTCCAACGGTCTGCGAACTTTGATGAGGTCAACTGTGGGTACACTGAGAACGAGGCGGTCCTCGAATCCCAAAGATGCCTCTTCTGCCCCGATCCAAAGTGTATAGCCGGTTGTCCGGTAAGTATCAATATTCCAGGATTTATCGAACGCATTGGCGAAAAGGACTTTCGCGGGGCGTATGACATTATTACCGGCACCAACTTGTTGCCGGCCGTCTGCGGCCGCGTGTGTCCTCAGGAGAATCAATGCGAAGGCGTCTGTGTCGTTGGCGAAAGCCTTACTCCGGTCGCTATCGGCCGAATGGAGCGATTTGTCGGAGACATGGCTATTTCGAATAGATGGGTGAACATTCCATTCATCGAATCGGTGAGGTTCCGCGTCGGCATAGTCGGCTCCGGGCCCGCCGGCATGGCATGCGCCGCCGATATGGCGAAGGCCGGCTGCGATGTCACCGTTTACGAGGCTTTTCACGAGGCGGGCGGGGTTCTGCGATACGGCATTCCGGAATTCCGACTGCCGAATTCGGTCGTTGATGCCGAGATCGAAAAACTTGAGATGCTCGGCGTAAAGTTTGAATGCAATACATTGGTAGGAAGGCTATTTACCATTCCGCAGATGCTGACCGAACTTGGTTTCGACGCTGTTTTTATCGGAACAGGTGCTGGTTATCCGACAATGCTGGGTATTCCGGGTGATTCCTTGAATGGCGTTCTTTCAGCCAATGAACTGCTCACTCGATGCAATTTGATGCGGGCCAGAGATTTCCCGAACGTTGACACGCCTCTGCCGCTCGGCAAGCATGTGGTGGTGATAGGGGCCGGCAACACTGCGATGGACGCTCTGAGGGTCAGTAAACGGCTCGGTGCAGCCTCGGTTACCTGTCTGTATCGCCGTTCGAAGGCTGAGGCTCCTGCACGAGCCGAGGAGGTCCATCACGCCGAGCAGGAGGGCATCGACTTTCACTGGTTATCAGCCCCGGTCGAGATCCTTGATGACGGAAACGGCTCGGTCTGTGCGATCCGCTGCATAAAGATGGAACTAGGCGAACCTGACCGATCCGGTCGCCGGCGTCCGATGCCGATCGGCGGAAGTGAATTCGAATTGGAGACAGATCAGGTCGTATTCGCGATAGGCACAAACGCCAATCCCATTATCGGTCAAACATCAGATCTCAAGTTGAATAACCGTGGATATATCGAAACCGACGGTGATCTAATGACCTCAATGGCCGGCGTCTTCGCCGGCGGCGATATTGTTACAGGCGCAGCAACCGTTATTGAGGCAATGGGTGCCGGCAGAAAGGCGGCACGCGGAATGAAAGCGTTTCTAGGTATCCGCGATATCGGCCCCATCGGCACGGGCACGGCCCGGTTCGGTATTGACACCAGAGAACATAACTACAGGCGAGTGAGGACGATGTGAAAATGACATCAACTAACGGCAGAAATGCGACATCCTCGAATGGAAACGGCAACGTCCACAATCGTCTGCGTACGACGATCAGCGAACACATTGTTGAGATCATAAGCGATTCGGGAGAAGGTGCTCAGAAATGCGGGCAATCGTTCGGTTCGATCGTCGCACGTACGGGCATTGGAGTTTGGACCGTTGAGATCATCCCTGCCGAGATCCGACCACCGGCCCGCAGTGTTGCCGGTGCCAGCGGCAACCGCATTCGTATCGGCACCAAACGGATGACGAACGGAGGAAACGAAACCGATCTCGTTGTTGCCTTCAATGAGCAAGTGCTGCTCGGTCGGGTCCGCACCGGAGAATTGAAGCACGGCTGCACCATCCTGCTCGAATCGATGTGGCGTGACAACCCGGATCCCGGCGTTTCACGTTCGTACGTGGACACCGTAGAGCATCTTGTCGCCGCCGGATATCGCGTCTACGAGATACCAATGGAGGCTGAGTGCCTAAAGCATGTGTCGGATGCCCGAAAGGGAAAGAATATGTTTGCACTCGGCATGCTATGCAGCATCTTCGGCCTCGACCTGCAAATCGGCCGCGACCAGATCGCGATGACCTTCAGCAAAAAATCGGCTCAGGTCATCGAGAAGAATATCGCGTTGCTCGAGGACGGCTACAACTGGGCAGACGCCAACCTCGCTCTCAAGTACGAGATCCCGGCAGAACGTTCGTCCGAAGCGCAGATCGTGGTAAACGGGAATACGGCTCTGGCGTTGGGCGTTCTTGCCTCCGGAATGGAGATCTGTGCGATGTACCCAATAACGCCGGCTACGTCCGCGTCACACTATTTGAGCGATGCCTTTGAAAAGGTCGGCGGAATAGTCCATCAGGCCGAGGATGAGATCGCCGCTTGTGCATTTGCGATCGGAGCGTCCTATGCGGGGAAGTGCACGGTCACGATCACGTCGGGGCCCGGCTATTCATTGAAACAAGAGGCGATCGGTCTGGCCGTCATGGGCGAAATACCGCTTGTCGTGGTCAACGTAATGCGCGGCGGGCCGAGCACCGGCCAACCGACAAAGACCGAACAGGGCGACCTGATGACGACCATTTTCGGCAGCCACGGCGACGCACCGAAAGTTGTCATCGCTCCCGGCACGATCGAGGAGTGCTTCTATTCGGTGATCACCGCGCGGAAGATCGCCGAAACCTTCAACATGGTAGTGGTGATCCTTTCGGATGCCAATCTCGCTACATCGCAACAGCCCTTTACACGTCCTGACTTTGACGAATCTTGGCTCGCCCCGCCGATCGATCAGAGTGCTGTTCCCGCGGGTGCAAAGCCTTACGATTGGGACGATCGTACGGGTCTTGCGCGAAGATTCATTCCCGGCCAACCCGGCGGTATGCATACTCTTACCGGCCTCGCTCACGACCAAAACAGCCACGTCGCCTACGACCCTGAGATAAATCAGAAGGGAATGCGTGCCCGAAGCTTGAAACTAGCCGCATTGCAAAAGACGCTTGTTCCGCCGACCGTCTTTGGGCCTCCGACCGGCGACCTCTTGGTGATCGGTTGGGGCAGTACTCGTGGAGCGATAGAAGAGGCCGTCGAATCGCTGAGATCCGAGGGAAAAACCGTTTCGTCACTCAATCTTACCTTCATCCAGCCGCTGCAGCCGGGAATCAAGGAGATCATGAGCGGTTTCAAGAAGGTGATCACGATCGAGAACAATTGGAGCGATGATCCCGGCGACGAAATGATAGATGAGAACAACCGACGCTATTCAGCACTTGCAATGCTGCTCAGATCAAGATTTCTTGTTGATATCGACTGCTGGAGCGAATGTCGTGGCACTCCGCTCAAACCGAATACCGTTCGACGCGTGATAATGGAGAAACTGGGATGATGGAAATGACTCAAACTATCAGCTCCAACGATTGTCTGATGCAGCTCTTTGAGGAACGACGTGAGATCGAGGACTATCAAAAGGGCGTCCCTCGCTGGTGCACGGGATGCGGCGACAATGCGATCCTTACCGCTGTCCAACGCCTCTGCCGCGATGAGGGTCTGATGCCCGAAAAGACCGTTTTTGTGTCGGGCATCGGATGTTCGAGCCGTCTGCCACATTATATGAATACTTACGGCTTTCACGGCATTCACGGCAGGGCATTGCCTGTTGCCGAGGGCGTCAAAATGGCCCGACCCGATCTGACAGTGTTTGTGAACACAGGCGACGGCGATTGCTGTAGTATCGGGGCTGCACACTGGATCCATGCGGTCAGGTACAACATGGACCTGACAATGATGCTACACGACAATCAGATTTACGGCTTGACCAAAATGCAGGCTTCACCCACCTCGCCGATCGGCACCAAGAGCAACACCACCCCACGTGGCAGTTACCTCGAAGCTCTCAATCCGCTAACGGTGACCCTTGGCATATCAAATGTGTCGTTTGTCGCGCAGGTCGTAGATTGGATTCCCGAGGTACTTTACCAAGTCATCTCAGCAGCATATCACCATAAGGGCTTTTCGTTCGTCCGCATCATTCAACGCTGCCCTGAATGGATGCCAAAGCTAATGGACCCTTGGCTGCACGATCCTGATCGGGTTTTGCTTCTTCATCATGACGACGGGATCCAGATCAGTTCATCCCTGGCCCGAACATATAAGCGTACGGAAGAACATGATCCTGCAAATATGAACCGTGCGCGCGAGATCGCCTCGGAGTATGATCCGATCCCGGTCGGGATATTGTACCGTAATCCGAATGTGGCCTGTTACGAAGATCTGCGGCATGACCCGCGTCTACGCACCAATACGATGATACGAACGGGAATTGAAGCCGAATTTGACAAGTTCACAGTTTGGCCTGAGAAAGAATGACCGAAGAGGTAGACAGATGCAGGAAAAACTTCAAGCTCAACTCGCCTTTCATTTGACTGGAACGATAAGTGGCGGCGGTTTGCGGCCGCTCACCGGCGGAATGATACCGGCTCTTTTTGCCCGCACTTTGGACTTGACGGAACTGCGGTACGATATGCCATTGGTACTTAACACCGTGGGCACGCCCGAGCGGTCGGTCCTCTCACTGTCGCATATGATCGATGAGGCGGTCAGTAAGTTCGCGGACGCATCCGAACATGATCGACTTGCTCGTCATGGATACCGTATCGAACGCGAGATCCGTCGGACGCTGCACGCTAACAACGAAGCCGATCTCTGCGAATTATGGAATAAGGCCGCCGTATCGATATCCGAGACCGATGATAATTTGCTGTTGGACTCAGCCCGGATTCTGGAATCTGAGTTTTTCGCTGCGGGCACGCTTGTTGACATTGGTCGCGAAACACCCGCGTCTGTCGTTCTTCATTTGTGGAAAGCCTCTCATCGACAGCGAAGCTTGTCATTTCAGCAAAGGATAGAGCGCCTTTTGCATGAGCTCCACAATATTCTCGAAGCCGAGGCCATCGGCTCCGAGTTCGGCCGCTCGCCTGATCGACTTAGGGCATCTGTTGGTTCGACATTCAACTCTGCCTTTAATTTTGAGGCGCTTTCTACTATCTTGAATGCTGCCAAGCCCGAAACGGCGATTTCAGAACGGCGGCGTGAACGGATCCGATCCCTGATCGAGGTGCTTGAAAAACAGCGTTTCTATCCAAAAAGTAACCATATTTCCGAGGCATTCGAATTTTCATTCGAACGCCCGTCAGACGCCCTAAAAGCTTACAACGAACGTTATCCGGCGGCGGTCGAACTCGTGAAAACCCTGGCAATTGCTGAACTCGAGGCAGAAGGCGCTTATCGCGAAAGCAGGCACGACCCGATCTTTGAGTTTTTCGGATCAAACGGTTTAAGCCCCGGCGATCTCGGTCAATTGCCCTCGTATCTGATCTGCACCGATGCCGGATCGCTTGACCCGATCGAGACCGCAAATATATTCGAGATACTTGCCGTCGGAATGCCTTTCAAGATCTTTGTTCGAACCGACGATGTACTTGAGCCATCGGAACTTGCCGAAGGCCATCTTTCACTTGGTCTTCGCGCCCGACAGCTGGTCTATACCGCGATCGGCCTAACGGACGTTTATGTGTTTCAGACTGCGGCGTCTTCGATCTATAAATGCCGCTCCAAACTCCTGGACGCGATCTCGTATACCGGTCCGGCTCTAATCAGCATCTTTTCAGGCGATACTAAATTCAACAACGACGTGCCAAAATATCTGTTCGCATCGGCGGCAACAGAATCGAGGGTTTTTCCAACTTTGGCCTTCGATCCAGACGGCGGTAACGACTGGGCCTCGCGGCTCACCATCGAAAGCAATCCGCAGCCGGGTATTGATTGGCCGGTGTATTCCGTCAAATGTGAGGACGCCTCGATCCAGGCTATACAATATGATTCCGAATTCACCGCGGTCGATTTGATGGCAATGGATTCGCGATTCAGTTCGCATTTTGCCATAGTTCCGCCGGAACAATGCACAGACGATATGATCACGGTTACGGAAGCTCTGGACGCCGATCGGTCGGCCGCCAACGACAAAGTGCCGTACATCGAGTTGGTCGATGGCGAAGGTTTCCTTCACAAGGCAATTCTCGATGTTCGGGTGATCAACGAAGCTCGCCGCTGCCGGAGTATCTGGAGAAGTCTTCAGGAATTGGGCGGCTATAACAACTCGCATGCGGAAAGGCTGTTAGCCCTCGAACGGGCGCAAATTTCCGCTCCGGAGGAGATTGCGGTATTATCGCAGCCCGCGAATGAGATCCCGGCGGCAGAAGATCGGCCCGCACCTGAAGCCAAATCTGCCGCTGCCGGCGACGGAGCACCGTATATCGAATCGGCCCGCTGCACGAGCTGCAACGAATGCACCCATATCAATGCAAAGATGTTTGCCTATGATGAAAACAAGCAGGCGTACATTGCCGATCCTAGCGCTGGAACATTTCGTCAATTGGTCGAGGCGGCAGAGGGGTGTCAGGTATCGATCATCCACCCGGGAGTTCCAAGAAACCCGAAGGAACCGGGAATCGAAGAGTTGATCGCACGAGCGGCGGCGTTCA
>JAIBCA010000016.1 GCA_019694345.1 Pyrinomonadaceae bacterium
AATGGTGCGACCGGGCCGATCGAACGCGAATTGTAACCGCGGATGTCATTCTCACTGCCGAGGAAGTACCGCTCATAAGCCGGTACGCCACCGACAAACGCGATCGAGTTGGCATTCTTGACCTTGTCGGTCACCGCCCAGGTTCCGATCGTGCCGGCCACGACGCGAAACGCGAAGACGTCCGGATTCGGCTTCTTCTTGTTACGCATCGGGATAAATTTCGAGTAACTTACGCTCGGCTGATACGTGCGGACATCTCCGCCGAGGCCCGAAAGGCCGAGCGAAAGGGACAGTTGGCTGCCGCGAAGCGTATCAATGCCGTTCTTGGCCGGCTGTCGCGAATCGTAAACGAAAGTTCCCGTAATGCGGCTCGTCAGGATGTTCGGCTGACGATAAATGACCGGGATGACGGCCGACGGATCGCCGCCCGCGTTGACCGGCGGATCGGTGATGCTGGTAGCTGACAGCTGATAGTTGAGGCCGACCCGCGAAAACTGTGTGAACCGGCGTTTCTTAAAGAAAAGCTCTGACAGCGGTGCGGTCGCAAACAGTGTCACGCCGTAGGTCGTCTGAGTGAAAAGATTGGCCGAATCGGTCACAACCTGGCCATACGGATTGTACAGTTCGTTGAGCAGGTCCTGATTCTGCGTCAGGTACGTTCCTTCGCCGAAGAATTTATATCGGCTGGCAAATACCGAAAATCCGACCGAGATCGGCCTGTTTCGGAAATACGGCTGCTGAAATGTCATTTGCAGCGTCTGTTGACGGTTGCCGTATCCGACGTTGAATGACAGCACCTCACCTCGTCCGGCGAGGTTGTTGGTCGAGTATTCGAGGCCAAAGAACGAACCGCCGATGCCGGAGACACCTCCGTTGAACGAGATCTGCTGGCGGCCCTTTTCCTTGACCTTGACGATCAGATCGACGTTGCCGTTCTCTTCGTCAGTACGGATCTCGACATCCTGATCCTTGTCGATCGGGTCAAAGTACTGCGTCTGATTGAGGCGGGCGACCGAGATCTCGAGATAGTTCTGATTGTAAATATCGCCCTCGTTGATCAGAAACTCACGACGCATCACGCGGTCACGCGTAAAGGTATTGCCGGTGAATTCGAGCCTTCTGAGCGAAAACTGCTTGCCCTCGTCGATCGAGATCGTGATGTCGACGATCCCCTCGTTGGCGTTCGCCGGATTGTCCTTGAACTCCGGTTCGAACTCGGCATTGTACTGGACAAAGCCCTGTCCGCCGTAAACTTTCTTGAGGTCCTCGTAAACCGCGTCCTGCAGACGTTTACCGTCGGCGATCTCGCCCTTTTTGAGCCCGACATAGCCCAGGATCTGCTGTTCCGAAAAGATCGAGTTGCCCTCGACCTTGAGTTCACCGACGCGGAAAACGCGGCCCTCGGTGACCGGAACGATGATCTTTAGCGTATCGTCCTTTGAGGTCAGGATCGGGATCGGGAAGCTCTTGATGATCGGCAGCCCGGTTCGTTTGTATCCGAGGCCGACGACCTGCGGTTCGCCGATGCGGGCTTGGAAATAGCCCTTTGAGAACATATAGGCCCGAACGTTCTTCTGCAGATCGTACTGCAGCTTTCGTAGATCGAGGATGTCCTGGCCCTTGAAGCGCGTGACGATGCCGGTCTCCTTGACCAGCGTCAGTGCGTTTCGCAGTTCGCCGTCCTTGAACTTTTCGTTGCCCTCGAACTCGATATCGATGATGCGCGAGCGGTTGCCCTGTTCGATATTGAACGTGACGGCGATCGACGTCGCCGAGACCTCGTCCTCCTGAACGGTTACCTTCGCATTCGGAAACCCTTTCGACGCAAGCATCTCACGCAAAATGCGTGTTGCGTTGCGTGCCTTTACCGGGTCGTACACTGCCTCTTTCGATATGCCGACGCGCTTTTCCCGAAATTCCTTGAGAATGTCCGATTCCTGGATCGCCTTGCTGCCCTTGAATTGCAGGTCGCGGATGATCGCGAGTTCGCGAACCTCGAAGATCACGTTGACGCCGCCGCGAACGCCTTCTTCGGTCAGGACGCGGGTCGCCGTTTTATCGAAAAAGTTAAGCGAGAGCAGTTCCTTAAGGTCGCGTTCGAGGCTCGCCGGGTCATAAACGTCACCCGGTCGGGTTTTGATGTAGTAGAGCAGGTCTTCGTCGCGAAGCCGCCTGTTCCCCTGAATATCTACCGATTCGACCACTTGCTGAACTGACTCTTTTCTTTCCGCCGACTTGCGTGCGGGGTCGTTCGAGCGGGCCACGGCGGGAAAACAAAAGGCCGCCAAAGCCAATATCACGAGCCCGATAGCGCGAAGATTATGCATAAAACCGATGTATCCTTTATGAGTGCAATTTTTGGAGCCTCGAGGTGCTCCTGATATGCCGAAATTGCCTTGTCCGATCATAAAACCGCAACCGCACAAAACCGGCATTTCAATGTCGGAATTTACTCAATCTATGATTCGCGCATACGGCAACAGGTTGCCCTTTCGCGGTGATCCAACAAACTTACGAATTATACAGGCAAAACGCCGAAAAATAAAAAGCAGAACAAGGTATGACACGCCGCGAAGCCGATCGCCGATGGGCGAATTCAGGCGTCACGCTAATATCTTGTACGCCGATGGCAACGAGCCACCACAGATAGGTGATACGCCGGATCGCCCCGAAACGCCGGCCGCCATTCGGACGACAAAAAAAGCAGCCCGAAAGGGCCGCTTTTTTTCCGGGGGACATCATCGAAAAAGGCTCTACTTCTTCAACCAGCCGAACAGTGCGTTGACGGTGATGTCGCGATTGGTCTCGTAGATCGCCTTGGTCAGCGGGACCGACATCGGACAAACCTGCACGCAGTTCTGTGCGTTACCGCAATTGCCGATCCCGTCGTCGTCCAGCAGTCCGTTCAGACGGTTGTCGATGGTCGTCTTTCCGACCGGGTGCATATTGAACAGGCGGGCCTGGGCGATCGCCTGCGGCCCGATGTAATTGTCGTCGCCGTACTGCGGGCACGCCTCGAGACAGCATCCGCAAGTCATACATCGCGATAGCGCGTACCGCTCCTGAGCGGTTTCGTTCGAGATGGCCGGGCCGGGCCCCAGATCGTACGAACCGTCAAGCTCGATCCACGCCTCGACCTTCTTGAGATGTTCGAACATCTTTGAGCGGTCAACCTTGAGGTCGCGGACGTTCGGAAACTTGGACATCGGCGCGAGGCTGACCGTGTCGCCGCCAGATGCGAGCAACAGATCGTCGATAAGTGCTGAGCACGACTGGCGGACGCGGCCGTCGATTACCATCGTACAGATACCGCAGACCTGTTCGAGACAGCTCATATCCCAGACCGGCGGAGTCGTCGTTTTGCCATCGATCGTGACGGGATTCTTGCGAATGTCCATCAGCGCCGAGATGACATTCAGATTGCGCCTGTAGGGTATCTCAAAAGTTTCCCAGTGTGCGGCCGCCCCTTCCTTTTCGCGTCGCTGGATCTTGAACTTGATCGTCGAAGGCGGATTCTCCAGACGCTTCTTTTCTACATGTGCGTTTGTGGTCATAAACAATTCAATTCAACAATTATCTGCCGCCGAAATCACCGGCCGCATAGGTCACGATTTTGCTTTTTTGCTCGAAGAATAGTCGCGCTTACGCGGTTCGACCAGCGAAACGTCGATCGCCTCATAACTCAGGACCGGAGCCTCAGCCGAGTATTCCGCGATCGTGGATTTCATAAAGTTTTCGTCGTCGCGTTCCGGGAAGTCGGGCTTGTAATGTGCTCCGCGTGACTCATTCCGGTTCAGGGCCCCGAGCGTGATGACGCGGGCGAGCTCAAACATATTCTTGAGCTGTCGTGCATGCGGGATCGCCTGTGTCGCCCATAGGTTCGAATCGTTAACCGAGATCTTCGTGAAACGCTCCTGCAATTCGCGGATCTTGTCATCGGTCGCCTGCAAGCGGTCGTTGTAACGCACGACCGTGACATTGTCCGTCATCACCTTGCCGAGCTCCTCATGCAGCTTGTACTGATTTTCGCCGCCCTCGCTCCTGGTGATCGAATCGTTGATCTCCTGCTGGCGTTTCAGTTCGGCGGCGTGAATGCCGTTCGACTCGGTCGATCCGCGTTCGACGTTCTTGCCGTATTCGATCGCTGCCGGTGCGGCGACAAAACCGCCGTAAACACATGACAGTAATGAGTTTGCACCGAGCCGGTTAGCACCGTGGATCGAGTAGTCGCATTCGCCCGCGGCAAACAGTCCGGGAATATTGGTCCGCTGTTCGAAATCGACCCAAAGGCCGCCCATCGAATAATGAACGCCCGGGAAGATGCGCATCGGTACAAATCGCGGATCGTCGCCGACGAACATCTCATAGATCTCGAGGATCGCGCCCAATTTTCGCGTCAGCGTTTCGGCCGGAATGTGCGTCAGGTCGAGATAGACCTGATTTTCGCCGCCGACGCCGTGGCCCTCGAGGCAGACCTGAAAGATCTCGCGGGTCGCAATGTCCCGGGGCACGAGGTTGCCGTATGCCGGATATTTCTCTTCCAGAAAGTAACGGCGTTCGGCCTCTGGGATGTCCTTTGGCTTGCGGGCGTCCATAGGGTCACGCGGAACCCATACTCTGCCGCCTTCGCCGCGTGCCGATTCGCTCATCAACCGTAGCTTGTCTTCGCCGGGGATCGAGGTCGGGTGAACCTGGATGAATTCGCCGTTCGCGTACTTGGCTCCCTGTTGGTAACAGGCCGATACGGCACTGCCCGTACACGTCATCGAATTGGTCGATTTGCCGAAGATCAGTCCCGGCCCGCCGGTCGCCATTATCACTGCGTCGGCCGCAAACGACTTTAATTCAAGCGTTTGCAGGTTCATCGCGATCAGCCCGCGGCAGACCTGATGATCGTCAAGCACGAGCGAGAGCATCTCCCAGCCCTCATATTTGGTAACGCTACCGCCGACCTCCCATTTGCGGACCTGCTCGTCGAGAGCGTACAGCAACTGCTGCCCGGTCGATGCACCGGCAAATGCCGTTCGATGATGAAGCGTGCCGCCAAACCGGCGAAAGTCCATCAAACCCTCATTCGTTCGCGAAAAAGGCACGCCCATTCGGTCGAACAGGTTGATGATCGCCGGAGCCATGTCCGTCATCCGTTTGACCGGAGGCTGGTTTGCCAAAAAGTCGCCGCCGTAAACCGTGTCGTCGAGGTGTTTGGCCGGCGAATCGCCTTCGCCTTTGGTATTGACCGCTCCGTTAATGCCGCCCTGGGCACAGACCGAGTGTGAACGCTTGACCGGTACTACCGAGATCATATCGACCTGGTGGCCGGCCTCGGCTATCTTCATCGCCGCCGCGAGGCCCGCAAGCCCGCCGCCGACGATCGCAATCTTTAATCCGCTGGATGCCATATTAGTAAATCAAACCTATCTGAGAACTTTCAATTAGAACTTTGTCGGCCCTGCCGGTGCCGCTTTTGCGGGTGCCGCCGGAGCTTCGCACAGCGCCTTGGGCATCAGGCCGCAAGGGCTGCGAAACGCGAACGCCGCGTTGATGCCGACCACCGACAGCAGTACCGCGAGTGCCGCACAGCCGGCGAGCGTCATCTTTTGAGCCTTCTCGCCGATCACGATCCCCCAATCGACCGCGAACAGGAAAAATCCGTAAGCGAGATGCCACGCCGTCGCGATTACACCGAGTATGTAAACGATCAGGACCCACGTTTTCTGAAAATCGCTCGCCACGATCGAGAACGCCTTGTCAGCGTTGCCCGCCACCGCGACCTCGGTCAGTCCGGGTATCAGCCCGAACCTCAGATTGAGCAGGTGAAACAGGATGAACAAGAACAGGAAGATGCCCGTCGCCCGCTGCAGCATATAGAACCAGTTTCGGCCGTAGCCGTAGTTCATGACATTCGGTTTGGCCTCTGACGATATCAGCACGCCGTAAACCGAGTGGAACAACAGCGGCAGAAAGATGCCGAATATCTCGATCAGCAACAAATAGGGGATGTCATGGATCTCCTTGACCGCCTTGTCAAAATTGGCCGCACCGTTCATCGCCTTTGAATTCGTGAACATATGCACGAAGAAAAAGATCCCGAGCGGCACGATCCCCGTGATCTGGTGCAGCTTGCGAAGTAAGAATGTGTTCGAAAATTTGATCGCCATCTAATAATCCAATTCGCGCGAATAACTTAAATAGATTTGGGAGATTCTAATTCCAAATTGCTGTTTGAGCAATGTAAACACGATGCTTTTTATCATACGGCAGAGATCTGATAAGTTAAAATGAAATTTTTGCCACTATTCAATTAGTGATACTAATATTTGTTCTGCCGTCACGTTTATGCATATCGAAACGCTGAAAGTATTTTGCGATCTGGTCGACCTCGAGAGTTTTTCGCTCGCGGCCGAACGCAATTTCGTCACTCAGTCGGCCGTCAGTCAGCAAATACGGTCGCTCGAAGATAAATTCGACCGTCGCCTGCTGGAGCGGGTCCGCGGCCGCCGCGACGTCAAACTGACCGCCGCCGGACAGGTATTTTACGATGAGGCCAAAAAGGTGCTCGAGAGCTACGACCACCTGCACGAATCGCTCCGCGGTGTGATCGGCAAGATCGGCGGAACCGTCAAGGTCGCGACCGTTTACAGCGTCGGGCTGCACGAACTGCCGCCGAAGGTCCGCGAGTTCATGACAAAGTTTCCGGCCGCCAAGATCGACCTCGAATATTCGCGCACGACACGCATCGTCCGCGACGTCCTGAGCGGCTCCGTCGAGCTCGGCATAGTCGCGTTCCCCGAGCAGAAACGCGGGTTGTCGACCGTCGAGATGGCAAACAACCGGCTCGTTCTGATCGCCCCGCCCGACCACAAGCTCGCGTCGCGGTCAAAGGTCAGGGTCGCCGACCTCAACGGCCGCGAATTCGTCGTATTTGAGCGCGATGTCCCGACGCGAAAGGCGACCGACAAAATCCTGAAAGACAACGGCATAGAGATCGCTAAGGTCGCCGAATTTGACAATATCGAGACCATTAAGCGCGCGGTCGAGGTCGGTTTTGGGCTGGCGATCGTCCCGGAACCGACCGTCTCCGGAGCGTCGGCGTCGGGCCGGCTCGCGGTCATCGAACTCGCCGAAGATTACTGGGTCCGCTCGGTCGGCGTCATCTATCGCAGTGACCGTGACCTCTCGATCGCCGCTAAAAAATTCGTCGAGCTGCTAAAGCGAAACTGAATTGCCGACCCCGACACGACTTCTTTTTCTTGTCATATCCGGCTATGTCGAGCATAATGTGCCCTGTCCGATCAGGTAAATTGTTTTCGGGGGGAAGGCGCACTCGTGAGAAAGGCAATAATATTCGCGTGCCTTATATTGACGGGCTTTTGTCTGCTTCAATTACGCTCGCCAGCCGTTGCCGCCGGCGAGCGATCCCCGGTGTTCGGCCCGGTCGAAAACTACTCCATCCGGCTCGATCGGAGCCCCGCGGCCGACGAGGTCCGCGGGCGTTATCGCCGCGAAAGTTCGTTACCGGTTATCGGCCGCGACGCCGCGATCGCTGAAATGAACGCGGCCGAGAGCCGCCTTCGCAAAAACATTCCCGGGTTGGTCGTCGAATATCGCGACGAGCTCCACGCGCCCGAGGTCATCGGCACCGAGCCGTCCAAACCTCCCGGCCTCATGCCCCAAACGGAAGCTGGCCGCGAGCGCACCCTTCGGCGTTTTATCGGCTCGAATCTCGGGCTTTTCGGGATTGACGCGAAGCAGGCCGCTGATCTGAAGCTGGAGATAGATGAGCCGTCTGCCGGCGGCATCTCGATTGTCGAATTGCAGCAGTCTTTGGACGGTGTGCCCGTATTTCAGGGGCGGATCAGGGCGGCTTTCGACCACCGAAACTTGCTTCTGCGCATCATTAACGGCCTCGCTCCCGGTGCTCTAACCGCCACCGACTTTGGGCCGCCTGAAAAGGCCACAGTTGCGGCGGCTCGCCATATCGGCGTCGAAATTGCCGAAAGCTCGCTTCACCGGACCGCATCGGACCGCCATTCCGTTTCCTTCGAGCGAAACCGCATGGCCGACGTGATCACAGCCGAAAAATTCTATTTCCCGATCGAATACGGCGTCATCCGGCCGGCTTGGCGTGTGCTTTTATGGACCGAAGACCGAGCCTTTTATGTCATCGTCGATGCGGTTGACGGCGAGCTCTTGTGGCGAAAGGATCTCACCGCTTCACAGACACAGGCTTCGACCTTCAGCGTTTACGGTAATCCTTATTCGTTAACGAGGGCCGCCGACAGTCCGACGCCGGGCACGCCCGGCTGCCCGAACCCGCTGACGTGCCCGCAGCCGGCGATGATCGGCCGTTCGTCGTTCACGCTGATCGGCAACGAACCGCCCTATACATTTAATAACAATGGCTGGATCGCCGACGGCGAAAACAGGACGATCGGCAACGCGGCCGAGGCCGGGATCGACCGCGATGGCACCCAGGGCATCGATCCGAACGGCTGGGCCTTCAGTGATCCGGGACGTAATTTCGTTTTCGGGTACGATCCGGCTCCCGGTCTCTCGCCGCCCGGCCAGAGCCCTCTTCCGACCGGCACGCAAACCTACCCGCCAACCCAGTTTCAGCAGGGATCGGTGACCAACGCTTTTTATCTGGTCAACCGCTGGCACGACGAGGCCTATCTGCTCGGGTTTAACGAGTCGAGCCGCAATTTTCAGACCGACAACTTCGGCCGCGGCGGCCTTGCGAACGATTCGATCTCGGTCGAGGTGCAGGACGGCAGCGGTTCGAACTCGGCAAATTTTACGACGCCGGCTGACGGCAACCGGCCGCGGGCACAGTTTTTTGTCTGGACCGCCTCGACGCCGGCCCGCGACGGGGCTCTCGATTCTCAGATCGTTCTGCACGAGATCACCCACGGCATGACCAGCCGGCTCGTCGGCAATGCGACCGGCCTGACAGGCAACATGGCGGGCGGAATGGGCGAGGGCTGGTCCGACTTCTTCGCGCTGTCGCTGCTTGCCGAACCGTCGGACGACCCTTTCGGCATTCACGCTTTCGGCTGCTATTCGAGCTTTCGGATCATCGCCGGCTACGAGGCGAATTGTTACTACGGGCTTCGGCGATTTCCGTACGCACGGATCGGAGCGACCGGGCCGAACGGCCTGCCGCACAACCCTCTGACCTTTCGTTACCTTAATTCGAACTGCAACACCCTGATCGGCACGACGACCTCCGCTCCGCCGCCGAACAGTGCGTTTCCGCGTGGCCCGATCGGCACCACGACCTGCGACCAGGTCCACAACCTCGGCGAGATCTGGGCAAGCGTGTTGTGGGAGGTCCGTGCGTCGCTGATCGACGCTCACGGGCCGGCCGAGGGCAACCGCCGGGCTCTGCGTTATGTGACCGACGCTCTCAAATTGTCGCCGCTCAACCCGACGATGCTGCAGATGCGCGACGCCGTTCTGATCGCTGCCCAGGTCGCGGCCGACGACGACGTTCGTTACGTCTGGCGCGGGTTCGCCCTGCGCGGAATGGGCTCGTCAGCCTCGATCCAGAATGCCGGAACGGGCAGCAATAACACCGTCGTGACCGAGGCTTTCGACCAGCCGTTCGGGATCAGGCCCGCGGCTGATTTCGATGGCGACGGGCGGACCGATCTGTCGGTTTTCAGGCCGTCGGACGGCGTTTGGTATCTCCTCCGCTCGGGCGCGGGTTTTACTGCTGCCAATTTCGGGTTAGCGGGCGACCGGCCCGTTCCGGCTGATTTCGACGGCGACGGCAAGGCCGACATCGCGATCTTTCGCCCGACTGACGCCGCACTCGCCGACTTTTATGTACTGAATAGTTCGAATTTTGCGGTCACCTATATTGCGTGGGGCTCACCGGGCGACCTGCCGGCGGTGGGCGACTTTGACGGCGACGGCAAGGCGGACGCGGCGATATTCAGGCCGGCAGACAGCAGATTTTGGGTGCAGAGAAGTTCGGACGGCTCGGTGCTCGCATCGCGCCCGATGATCGAGAGCACTCCGCTGCCGGGTGATTACGACGGCGACGGAAAGGCCGATTTTGCGGTTTTCGGCAACGGCCGCTGGAGCATGTCCCGCTCGTCGGACAACCATCAGTCCGGCGTGATCGACATTTGGGGGCTCGGCACCGACAAACCGGTTCCGGCTGATTTCGACGGTGACGGAAAGACGGACATCGCGGTCTTTCGCCCGGCGAACGGCGTTTGGTACATCAAACGCAGTTCCGGCGGCAACGCTTTTATTCAATTCGGATTGGCGGCGGACATGCCCGCACCCGGTGATTACGACGGCGACGGACGCGCTGATGCGGCGGTCTATCGGGACGGAGTTTGGTACGTACTTCGGTCAGCGGCCGGGTCATTCGCCCAGCAGTTCGGCGTCGCCGGCGACATCCCGTTACCGGCGGCACTGTTGCCGTGATCGGCTATTGTTCGGCAATGTAGGTCAACGGTGTGGTCGGGCGCATTTCGTTCAGCGTGCTGCGCAATGTCGGAACGATCCCCTCGGCCTCCATGTACTCGCGGCCGAGCATTCGCCGAAAGCGTTTGTCCTTGCTTTCGCCTGTCAATTCCTTGAGCATACCGCGCAGAAAGGCGGTGACGAGTTCCGGGGCGAACTGCTTGCCGGCGTTTCGCCTGAGGTCCTCGATCACTTCGCCGGCCGGACGGCGGGCCTTGTACGGCCGGTCGGTCGTCATCGCGTCGAACGAATCCGCCAGATTAACAATTTTTGCGATGTACGGTATCTCGCGGTCATAAAGACCGTCGGGGTAACCGCGGCCGTCGAGGCGCTCGTGGTGATATTTTGCCGCCAGCGGCACGTCGGTGTACGGGTGATGGATCGGCTGCAGTATCTCGTAACCGACGGCCGGATGCTTGTTGAGCTCGGCCGACTCTTTAGCGTTGATGCGGTAGGGCGCGTTAATTATCTTGCGCTCGACGGTCAGCTTGCCGACATCGTGCAGATAACCGGCGGTCGCCGCTCCCTCGACCTGATCGGGCGACCATTCGAGCTCGGCCGCGATTATCTCGGAGTATCGGCCAACGCGGACCGAGTGTCCCTCTGTGTACTTGTCCTTGCAGTCGATGGCGGCGGCAAAGGCCTTAACGGTGTCGTTGTAGGTCGTCCGCAGATCGTCAAAAAGCTTGCGGTTCTCTTCGGCGTGCCGCTCGATCTCGGCCATCAGATTTCGCTGCGAGATGGCGACGCCGATATGGCGGCCCATTGCGCAGATGATCTCTTTTTCGTACGAGGTATAGGGTTCGCCGGTCGCCTTTTCACCGAGAAAAACGGCCCCCACTATCTCGTCGCGGATCACCAGCGGAACAAAAAGCTCGATCCGCCGGCTCTCGAAGCTTCGGTCATAGACCTGAAAGAACGGCAGCACCTTGGCGTGTTCGGTCTCGATCGGATTGAGGCCGTTGGCCAGGAACTGGCGTTCGTCCTCGAGGCAAAGCGAGAGGCTGAGCGGAAAATCGTCACCAAGGCCTCGGACCGCGAGCATGTTCAGCTCGTGCCCGTAGCGCGAATACCGCGCGACACCGCCACGCATGATCGCCAGCGAGCCTGAGATAAGGTGCAGCGAGGTCCGGATCGTCTCCTGAAAATTGTTCTTATTGGCAACCTCTTGCCCGAGATCCGCCAACGCCCCAAACGCGTGTATTAGCTTTGTTCTGTGTTCGATCATTGTG
>JAIBCA010000105.1 GCA_019694345.1 Pyrinomonadaceae bacterium
ACGATCCGCTTCCCACTATCGAACGCGATCGTATCGATAAGGGGCACAACGGGCGGCACGATCTCTTCGCGGCAGATCCTTGTCAGTTCGGCCTGGACCCATTCCGGATTTGCAACGCCCTCGATCCTCAGCTGATCGTTGACGCCAAAGATGATCGTGCCGCCATCGGTATTTGCAATTGCGACGATCCCTTGTGCGATGCGTTCGCTGTTCGATAGCTTGACCTTAAGCTCCAAATAGGTGTCTTCGCCGCCGCGAATGAGCCGCAGCAGTTCAGTTCTGGTCGTAGATTGGGACGGTTGATTTACGAGATATTCCTGAAAGGAATGATCGCTCGGAGAGTCAAAACGCTGGCTGTGACGAAACTTTCTTCGCGGCATCAGTGTTTAGCGTGCAATTTTCTGTAGACGGAGACGCATTTTCCGCCCGAATGTCGACCGAGCCCGACATTTTCTGGATCAATTATTTCAACACATACATTGAATCATTGAAACGGGTAAAAAGTAAATCTCCGCGTACTTTGACAAGTGTTACTGTTTGATCTATCTACTTAATAGCAAAATCGATGGAAACCGATCACACGACAGCGTATATTGGCCTTGGATCAAATCTGGGTGACCGGGCCGGCAACCTTTTGCTGGCTGTCCGCGGCCTTTTGGAGGCCAGCCTTGTCGTGCAGCGGCTGTCGGCGATATATGAAACCGAACCGATCGACCTCGATACCGACAGAAAATTCCTGAATATGGCGGTTGAGGTTCGCGTCGCCGATATCAGTCCGACACAGATGATGGCCCGGCTCTTGCGTATCGAATATTTGCTCAACCGCAAAGATAAATCGATAAAGACATCGCGAACGATCGATCTCGACATACTAACCTACGGCAATTTGATAATGGACACGCCCTTTTTGACGCTGCCGCACCCGCGTCTGCATTTAAGGAAATTCGTCCTCTGTCCGCTCGCTGAGATCGCGCCAAATCTGGTGCACCCGCAGTCACGGCGAGAGATAGCCGATATCCTTTCGTCGGTCGATGACCAAAGCGACGTCCGACGTTGGGATCCCAATCAGGCGGTCGACCGCGAACCAGCCGCAAATGGTAGACTTAACCAAGCCGAAAAGCTAGACTTGTAGCAACTCTATGGCATATCTCCAACCAGACAAAGAGGGTAAGGTATACCTGCCTGCGATCCGTACCGCTAAGGAAAACGGTCAGAAATTGGTCTGTCTGACCGCCTACGATTATCCGACGGCCCGTATCGTTGACGAGGCCGGAGTCGATATGATCCTCGTTGGGGATAGCATCGGCAACGTTATTCATGGATACGGCAACACTATTCCGGTCTCGTTGGATGAGATCACGTCGGCCTGCATTGCGGTAAAACGCGGAACAGAGCGGGCAATGGTCATCGCTGACATGCCGTTCGGGACGTATCATATCAACGAAGATGAGAGCGTGAAGAACGCTCTTCGCCTAATGAAGTACGGCGGTGCCGAGGCTGTCAAACTCGAGGGCGGGCGTAACCGTGTAGAGCTCGTTCAGCGACTTGTTGACGAGGAAATACCTGTCGTTGCCCACATCGGCCTGACGCCGCAGTCAGTGTATAAGATGGGAGGGTATCGCGTTCAGGGCCGAACCGCCGAGCAGGCGAAACGCCTTATCGAAGATGCCAAAATGCTTGAAGATGCGGGAGCATTCGCCATCGTACTGGAACTGGTTCCACGCGAGGTGGCTCAAATGATCACCGACGAACTGAGTATCTCGACCATCGGGATAGGTGCCGGTCTCGGATGTGACATTCAGGTACTCGTGTTGCACGACCTGGTCGGAATGACATTCGGCCGGCAGCCCAGATTTGTTCGCCAGTACGCCAACGTCCGCGACGTTATGACCGACGCCATCCAAAACTGGGCGAGAGATGTCCGCTCCGGCGCATATCCGGCCGATGATGAATCGTACGGGTTGACGGCAGAAACGCTTTCCGAATTGAAAGGATCTTAACGGCCTAATGGAGATCATCAACCGTCGTCAACGGATGTTTTCGATCGCTCGCAAGTTGCGGCGTGAGGCAAAGACCGTCGGATTTGTTCCGACAATGGGTGCTCTTCACGATGGCCACTTGACTCTCGTGCGAGAAGCTCGTCAAATGTGCGATGTCGTCATCGTATCGATCTTCGTCAATCCGACCCAGTTCAACGATCAGAGCGATCTTGAGAGATACCCTCGGGATCTGACAGCGGATGCTGCCCTGTTGGCGGAGTACGAGGTCGACTACATTTTTGCACCAGAGCAGCACGAGATCTACCCCGAAGGATTTTCGACCTTTGTTAACGTCGAGGGCCTCACCGATTCTCTTGAAGGCTCCTCAAGACCGGGCCATTTTCGCGGCGTGGCGACCATCATTACGATCCTTTTCAACACTGTCCGGCCGGACCTCGCTTTTTTTGGCCAGAAGGATGCCCAACAGGTCGCGGTCATTAGGCGTCTGACGACTGATCTTGGATTCGAGACCGAGATAATTGTTATCCCGACTGTTCGCGAGGATTCAGGTTTGGCGATGTCATCCCGGAATGAACTCTTAAGCCCCGAGCAGCGACAAAAGGCAGCGGTTATCATCGAAGCCCTGCGTGAGGCTAAGATCGCGTTCAAAAAGGGTGAACGAAATGCGTCGTCGCTGGCTCAAATCGTCAAAGCGCATATCGGAGCGGAGCCATTGGCACGCCTGGACTACGTCGCGATCGTCGACCGTGATTCACTGGAACCTATTGAAAAGATTGGAGATGAAGAAACGCTGATCGTAACGGCGGCTTACTTTGGCGACGTGCGCCTCATAGACAACGTGCTTCTGAATCGAAAGCAGTAGTCTGGTATCAAACTTGCATCTAATCGCAGTGAGGACACTCATGTAGGTTCTCGCAACGGTATGAAAACACTTAGAGGCTTCATCACAATTTGCTCTATTACCGTGGCACTTTCGATCAGTGCTCTTGGACAGACGGTACTAACGAAGCTCGACGGTTCGCGTGTCGATGTCGAGTCCCAGAACGGAAAGATCGTCGTCTTGGCGATCGGTGCAAGCTGGCTACCTTTGTCCGATAAGCAGGCGGAAGTTACCAACGCCCTCGCCAAGCGTTACACGGCGAAGAACGTCGTTTTCTATTTCGTGGTTACTGATTCAACGAATCCGCGATCAAAGAACTTTGCCAGCAACGAGATGGTCTCGAAGTTTGCGGCCGACCGCAAGCTGACGATTCCGGTTCTGCGTGATTCGGACGGAGTACTTACGACCAAGAATTTTAAGATCGAACAAGTTCCGTCCTTTGTGATACTAGACAAGAACGGCGACGCTACAACCGAGCCTTTTGGCGGGATTGACCCCAAATATGACCTTATCGGACCGATCTCAAAGACGATCGACCGCCTGTTATAAAAGCTAATGCCCGGCTAAATGCCGGGCCTTTTCAAAACCATATCGTAAACCAATTTGACAGGCAGGCCGACAACATTCCAATAGTCGCCATCTATTCCCTCGATAAACAATGCGGCCTGAGCCTGAACGGCATATGCTCCGGCCTTATCGAGCGGGTCACCTCGCATCGCAAGATGATTTATTTCAGCCTCTGACATCTCCGCAAAGCGGACTCGAGTTCGTTGAATGTCAGAGAGAGTATCGCCCTCTCGAACAACCGCGACGCCAGTCAGTACTTCATGCCAACGGCCTGAGAGCAGTCGGAGCATGCGGCGGGCATCGTCAAGATCGACAGGTTTGGCGATGATCATATCGTCGATGACGACGGTCGTGTCAGCTCCGAGAACGATCGAGCCAGGATATACATCGGCAACTGCCTCGGCCTTCTCGATCGCGAGCCGTCGGACATAGTCGGCCGGTAATTCGCCTTCACGCTCGGTCTCATCAATGTCCGCTGGGTGTTTTGTAAAACTCCAGCCTACAGACGTCAGTATCTCAGACCGCCTCGGGCTGCCTGACGCAAGGATCAATTCTGGTAATTCCACCATGATATCTGCTATTTTCGCATTTGTGTTGGTTCTCGTCTAAAATGATAGTTTATTGAACGTTAATCGCAAATGGAACAGTTATTCGGCGCGTTACCAAAGATATTAGGCCGATCGGATCTCGATCCGGTCGCCCACTCTGCCATGGTGTTTGCCGCCTGGCATCGAATTTGTGGCCAGCTGATCAAAGAACGAACTGCCGTTATTGACTTTACGGATCTGCGGCTTAAGGTTGCGGTTCAAGACAGAACTTGGCAGCGGCATCTCGAAGACATGTCGCCCCCGATGTTAGCGAAACTTAACACTGTTCTCGGTGACGGCAGCGTTCGGTTTATCGAATTTGTGATTGATGGTTCGGCGGTCGATGCCGCAAAAGGTGAACTAACGGCGGAAGCCCACCAGCCAATGGCCGAACTCGACCCTCAACTACGGAAAGCTGCAGAGGCGATCGGTGACGAACTTCTGCGAGAATCATTTCTCAGGACCGCGGCGGTTTACCTTGACCGTCAGAAACGAAACAATGCGGCATCCTGATCCGCTCATTTTATGGACGTAAGAAAAGTAGCAAAATTGGCGCACCTTGAGATCTCCGAAGAAGAGGTAGATTTGTACACCCCTCAAATGGCAGAGATCGTCAATTATATTGAACAGTTAAATGAACTCGATACCGATCTGGTCGAACCGATGCTCGGTGGCCTGACGCGCGAAGGGGCCGTCACGGAGTCGATGCGGGAGGACATTCCGGCAGGTTCGCTTGGCCAAACGGCAGCCCTGTCCGAAGCTCCGTCGGCGGTTTCAGGGCATTTTCAGGTACCGAAGGTGTTGTAAATGATCTCGTTCCGATCGCATTTTACGCCGATCGTACTGACCGCCCTTGTGGCGACGACGCTGGTCGTTTTACTTGCGGCATGCAGCGTACCAACGCTCGAGTCGGCTGAGTGCACATCTGCCAGGGACGGTGTCAAACGGTTCTATTCATTGCATTTTGGTAATGATATGAAGCCGTCAACGGAGAATCTATTATTGCGAAAGGACTTTCTGACGCCCGGATTCTTCGAACGGGCAGGAAAGGCCGTTGATGGCCCAGAGGATGTATTCACACTAAGCGAGCGTTTTCCGAAGGCATTCCGCGTTGGCGCATGCCGCTCGGCGGACTCGGCAAAAGCGAATGTTCAGGTCCTCTTGTTTTGGCGTGACGATGATCGAAACGAGGAAAAGCAGATACAGGTCGAACTGACCAGATCGGGCGATAAGTGGCTCTTGGAGAGCGTATCCAGATAACTTTTATGTCAGTTGTTTCAAAAATTGAGGGAATTTTGGCTAATGCGGAAAAATTGAATCCGCAACTCAACTCTTTTCTGTCGATCGAGCACGAACACGCTCTGAGACAGGCACTCGCGGTCGATGGTCGGAGCGAGATGCCTCTTGCGGGAATGGCGATCGCGGTCAAGGACAATATCTGTACCGAGGGTATGCGGACCTCGTGCGGCTCGCACATACTGCACAATTATCGGGCGCAGTACAACGCGACCGCGATCGAGCGGCTAAATAATGCCGGTGCCGTCATGGTTGGCAAGACGAATATGGACGAGTTTGCGATGGGGTCGTCAAACGAATCGTCAGCCTTCGGTCTGGTTCGAAATCCGTGGGACGTGTCTCGAGTACCTGGCGGAAGTTCCGGCGGTTCAGCGGTCGCCGTCGCGTCCGGAGTGGTTCGAGCTTCACTTGGCTCCGAAACGGGCGGATCGGTTCGGCAGCCTGCGGCGCTCTGCGGGATCGTTGGACTAAAACCGACCTACGGGCGCATATCACGCTACGGGCTGGTAGCATTCGCCTCGTCTCTAGACAATATTGGAATATTCGGAACGACTGCGTCCGACGTTGCGGACGTATTGGGCGTGATCGCCGGCCATGATCCCAAGGATTCGACTTCCGCCGACGTACCCGTTCCGGATTACAACTTTTCGCTGGGTGCCGACGTTTCCGGAAAGACGATCGGAGTACCTCGTGCACTATTCGGCGAGGGGTTGGATGCCGATGTTCGCCATTCGGTTGAAGCCTCGATCGAGAACTTTCGTTCGCTTGGAGCAAAGATCGTCGATGTCGAATTGCCGCACGCAAAATACGGCATCGCCGTCTATTACATAATTGCTACTGCCGAAGCGTCGTCAAATCTGGCAAGATACGATGGCGCCCGTTACGGTTTTCGTGCGGATAATGCTCCTGGATTGCGTGAAATGTATTTTAGGACCCGTGAAGCCGGTTTTGGTGCCGAGGTTAAGCGCAGGATCATGCTCGGAACATATGTACTCTCAAGCGGTTATTATGACGCCTATTATTCAAAGGCTCAGAAGGTCCGCAATCTTGTCAAGCAGGATTACGAACGCTCTTTTGCAAACTGTGACGCGATCCTAACGCCGACTTCGCCATCGACGGCGTTCAAGATCGGCGAGCGTTCAGATGATCCCTTGGCGATGTATCTGAGCGACATCTACACTGTTTCGGCAAATCTTGCAGGAGTGCCCGCGATCAGTGTTCCGTGCGGACTTTCCGAGAACGGACTGCCCATCGGGCTGCAGCTGGTTGGAAATTTCTGGTCTGAGGACGTGCTTCTCAACCTTGCATCGGCTTACGAAACCGCGTTTCCGCTCGGCGTTGATCCGGCTGTTTATGTCGGCTGACGCCTAATTATGCGATCCGCAGATGATTAATATCCTGTGGTGTCGTTTGAAACAATGGGGTGGATTGCACGGGCAGGATATTGCGCCAGCGTGATCTTTCCTGAAGGAGTTTTTCGATCTCGACAACCGGCAATGGTTTAGAGAACAGATAACCTTGTCCATATTCACACCCGAGGATCCTGAGTTGATGGAACTGGTGTATGCTCTCGATGCCCTCTGCAACCACCTTGAGATTGAGGGCCTTGGCCAAAGCGATCACGGTACGTACGATCTCACCATTCTCGGTATTCTCCTCCATTGCACTTACGAATGAACGGTCAACCTTCAACAGGTCGATCGGAAATCGATGCAGATAACTGAGGCTCGAATAACCCGTCCCAAAATCGTCGATACTGATCTGAACACCCGTCTTTTTGATCTCTTTGAGCATGAGGATCGCCGTCTCGGCGTTCTCCATTACGGCACTTTCAGTCAGTTCGAGTTTGAGAGATGACGGAGAGATACGCGTTTCCTCAAGCACGGCATTTATCTGATCGACCAGATTCGGATGTGCAAAGTGCTTTCCGGAGAGATTTACCGCCACACTCAGGGACGGCCCTCCGGGATTCCGCGACTGCCAGAGGGCGACCTGATTGCATGCTGAATGAAGTATCTGGATCGTCATGGGGACGATCAAACCGGTGTTCTCACTGATCGGAATAAACTCATTTGGCGGAACTAGTCCGCGGGTCGGGTGATTCCATCTGACGAGAGCCTCAAATCCGATCAGCTCGGCATTCTCAAGGCCGATGATCGGCTGGTAGAAAAGTTCAAATTCTTTTCGCTCGATAGCATACCTGAGGTCGGTTTCGAGCTGCATTCGAGTGACGGCCCGAATGTGCATCTTCTGATCGAAGATCACATGGTTTTCGTTATTGTCTTTCGCGTAGTACATCGCGATATCCGCATCCCGCAGGATATCTTCGGCCTCGACGTAGCGCGAATTGCCAAAAGCTATTCCGATCTTTACGTTTGTAAATACCTGGCGGCCCTCGATCGTATAAGGCTCAGCCACCCGTTTGTTGAGACGGTCGGCGAATGCCAACGCCTCGTCACGCAATAGCAGATCACTCAAAATTATTCCGAATTTGTCGCCACTGAACCGCGCCACCATATCTTCTTCGCGGACCATTTCGCCAAGTCTCTTACCGACATTGCGGATCAGGCGATCGCCCATCGAATGGCCAAGGCTGTCGTTAATTGTTTTGAAGCGGTTGAGATCGAGCAACAGGATCGCGAAATTAGTCTCGGAATTGTCTTTGCTTTCCTGAAGCATCAATTTCAGCCGGTCGATGAAGTAGTTTCTATTCGGAAGCCCCGTCAAATCGTCATGATAGGCGGCATGACGAAATTTCTCGTGGCTCTCTTGCAGATACTGCGTCATTGTCTCAAGTTCATCGACGTATTTTTCGAGAGTCTCAACTTTGCTCTCCGCCGATTCAGCCCTGATACGCTCCCTCGAACGAGCCCGTTCCGCCGTTGTGCTGATGTCGGATACATATCGGCGGTACATATAGAACACAAGTGCAAAGAAAGGAGCTACGGCGGAGACTATGTAGGCGTTTGTCTGAAGTATACCGGAGACGGCCAGCCCGCCGGCGACACCGACCATACCGAAGATCATAAGCGAATCGAGAAGGTATTTTTCAAAGCCGCTTCTCTTTTCAGAGTTGTCGCCGAATTTGAATACAACGAAATTCAGCAAGGCTGCCGTGACATACATTACGAGCGTGGCGACCGACACTACCCACACGAAACTCGTCATATCCGACCGCTGCGCCACTCGCTCCACCGATCCGAACATGTTCAAAACGCTCTGCCAGGCAGCGGCGGCGGCCGCTACCCCGATAAACGCCGTTATCGCACGATCAACAATACTTCCAGAATTTGACAATCTCGCGGAGATCACCGCACCCGCGGCAAAGTATAAAGCCGCCGCAACGACCCCGATATCGCCACCGTATAGGTATAAAACGCTCAGAACAGTCGCGAACCCTATGACCGAATGGAAGTCAAGTCGCTCGACATTGGCCTTGAGGAATGAACCAACCGCGATCGAGGCCGCAACAAAAACGATCAGCGGAGCGTCGATACGAGTAGGATCCAACCGAGCACCGGCCCACGAAATAACGCCGACCGCGACCGCTCCAAACACGATCGAAACAATTTTTGAGGCTGAGGAACTCTTTTGCATTTAGACGGAGGGAATTTAAGTCGAAATCCACGACGGAAGGGCAAGGAAATGTGAAAACATTGTTTAATGTTTTCCTAAAAGATTTTACCTCAATGGGAAAGCTTTTGACAATGCTTTTTTTTACCTGCGTCAACCGCCTGTTTGCAGCCATACATCGCAAGTTGCGTGCCGTTAGCAGGGGCAACCAGATCGTCGTCAAAATGCAAAAAATCGGTGCCGCAAATCGGGCACCGATCTGTATGTTTCAATTTGACAAAGGCCTATTTGGTGATGCCAACCTGAGTAAGGGCGTAAGCATAGTCAAAAGCCACTTCCTTCAAGCGATCATACCGGCCTGACGACCCGCCATGCCCAGCTCCCATATTTGTCTTGAGCAGGACCACGTTCTTGTCCGTTTTCATCTCTCGAAGTTTTGCAGCCCATTTGGCCCCCTCCCAGTACGGTACTTGGCTATCGTTGAGCGAGACCTCGATCAGAATATTTGGATAATTTTGCCTTTTGACATTGTCATATGGCGAATATTGGATCATGTAATCCCATGCTTTCTTTTCATTGGGATTTCCCCATTCGATCCATTCCTCGGTGGTAAGCGGCAGGGTTTCGTCAAGCATCGTATTCATCACATCGACGAACGGCACCTGAGCGATTGCCGCTTTGTACAGTTCGGGAGCCTGATTCACAACCGCACCCATCAATAGGCCGCCAGCGGATCCGCCTTGGATGACAAGTCGGTCGCTGGACGTGTATTTGTTTGAGATCAACCATTTTGAGCAATCGACGAAATCGTTGAACGTATTCAACTTGGTGAACATTCGACCGGCTTGTCGCCATTTTTCGCCAAGTTCGCCGCCGCCGCGGATCAGTGCTATTCCATAGATCATACCGCGATCGAGAAGACTTAACCGGGCTGTCGAAAAATTAGGCGTCATCGAAACCCCGTAAGACCCATAGGCGTAGAGCAGCATCGGGGCTTTACCATCCAGTTTGGTCCCCTTTTTCATCACTACCAAGATCGGAACCTTAACGCCATCCCGAGCTGTCACCCAAACACGGTTGGTTTCGTATTGAGTCTTGTCATAACCTGACGGTATCTCCTGCTGCTTGAGCAAAGTGCTCTCGCGGGTCGCAAAGTCAAACTCATATGTCGATTGCGGCGTGATCATCGATGAATATGAGTAGCGGATCGTCAGCGTTTCGTAATCAGGATTGTTGGCAAGTCCCATCGTATAGACGGTCTCAGGGGTCGCGATGCGGGCATTTGCCCGACGGGTTTTGCGGTCGATCACCTTGAGATACTCGATCCCGTTCTCCACCTCGCTGACAACTGCGTAGTTCTTAAAAAAGCTGATGCTTTCAACCTTAATATCCGGATTTGACGGGATAAAGTCCTTCCAGTTCTTTTCTGACGGATCATTCGCCGGAGCTCTGACCACCTTGAAATTTTCGGCATCCTTGTTTGTACGAATGTAAAATTCGCCCATGTCAAAATTCGCATCGTACTCGTGCCCTTCGCGGCGAGGTGTGATCAATTTCCATTCACCGGAGGGGTTATCCGACGAGAGGTAACGGTATTCAGTCGAGGTTTTTGCCCCGGAACCGATGAACAGCATTTTGCCGTCACGTGACCGACCGACCCCGACGTTGAATAGCACGTCCTTATCGTTATAGACCTCAACCGGTTTTCCAGACCCCAGAACATGCCTCCAGACAATGTCCGAACGCTTTGACACATCATCCTCGGTGCCAAAGAATACCGTTTTATTATCAGGCGTCCATACGAACGAAGTGACACGCTCAAATTTGTCCGGCATGATCTGGCCCGTGCGGAGGTCCTTGAATTGAAGCGTGTATTGCCTGTAACCCGTTGTATCTGTTGAGAACGCGAGAATGTTGCCGTCATCGCTTACATCAAACTCGGCGATCGCAAAATACTTCAGCCCCTTTGCCATCTCGTTTTGATCCAAAAGGACAACGGAATCACTGCCGTCCTTGGACTTGCCGCGAAGATACGTCGGATACTGCTTGCCTTCTTCAGTTTTCGTAAAGTACCAGTAGTCCCCCTTTTTGTAGGGTACGCTCGTGTCCGTCTGCTTGATACGCCCCATCATTTCGTTGTAAAGCGTATCTACAAGCGGCTGGTGATGCCCCATGAAGGACTCGGTATATTTATTTTCGGCTGTAAGGTAATCAATGATGGCCGGATCCTTGACCTTGTTGCGGTCGCGGAGCCAGGCGTAGTTGTCGGTGATCTCGTAACCGTGGATCTTCAAGACCTTCGGGACTTTCTTGGCAACGGGTGGTTTCATATTGGTCTGGGCAACGATGACGGTGTTGCCAATAACGATGATGATAAATGCGGCAAATATACTCAGCAAACTCTTGATCATTCAGCTCTCCGGAAATTAGTCTATTTCATCATGGTCTATTACGCACAATAGTACTTTTTGTTTCTAATGGGACAAAATACAGATCGTCGCGGCTGACGTTTCTGGGTCATCTCACACCGCACACCGACTTGCAATTTCGCCCCTAACAAAAGTACGAGAACACCGCTCGTGCCGCTTAAAAAATACGTTGACCTCGTTGTTGCTCAGGAGTTAAAATTAAAGGTGAACCATCTTGGCGCACAGAGTGCTTTCTGTACCTGATCGAATCCGCCGCCGCCTGATTTCTCGGTTCTTAAATTATGTCAACCCGAATAGATGATCTATTGCGAATGGCGATGAGTTTCGGCGCCTCTGATCTCCATCTGCGCGCGGGCTCGTTTCCTGTCATACGGGTCACCGGCGAACTTAAACCGCTGACCGGTGTGAGCCGATTGACGCAGGACGAAACGCTTGAAATGGCGTTCTCAATGATGTCAAATCGGCAAAAGCAGCACTTCAAAGAGGCCTATGAAGTTGACATTGGTTACGGAGTATCTGGGCTCGGCAGGTTTCGCGTTAATATTTTTCAGCAACGCAATTCGATCGGAATAGTTGCCAGGGTAATATCCGATTCGATCCGCGGCTTTGCCGAGCTGGGTTTGCCTCCGATCCTCAACAAGATCGCGGATGAAGGCCGTGGACTGGTACTTGTTACCGGAACGACCGGCTCCGGCAAATCGACAACGCTCGCCGCGATCGTCGACCATATCAATCAGAAAAGGAACTGCCACATTGTCACTATCGAAGATCCGATAGAGTTTTTGCACAAGAACAAAGAGTCCTTTGTAACCCAACGCGAGGTCGATGTCGATACCAGAAATTTCGCCGAAGCACTTCGCGGAAGTTTGCGTCAGGATCCGGATGTTATCCTCGTCGGCGAAATGCGCGACCTTGAGACCATTGAGACGGCTCTTGTCGCCGCGGAAACGGGCCACTTAGTCCTTTCGACCCTTCATACTCTCGACGCATCTGAGACGCTAACCCGAATTATCACTGCATTTCCGCCCTATCAGCAGAAGTCGATCAGGATCCAGCTTGCGGGACTTTTGAAAGCTGTCGTTTCGCAGCGATTGATGAAGTCCGCCAAGGGAAACAGCCGTATTCCGGCTGTCGAGGTCCTAATGTCGACGCCGCTGATACGCGATTACATTCTGCACGAAGACAAGACCCAAAGCATTCGTGATGCGATCGCCGCCGGCACATCGCAATACGGCATGCAGACGTTCGATCAGTCTCTGTTTTACCTATACCAATCAGGTCTCATCACGCTGGACGAAGCTCTTCGCGGTTCCACCAACCCGGACGAATTCAGGTTGCGGCTTGCGGGTATCAACACAACGTCCGGGATCGCCAAGGAAGAAATGGAGCGAAACAGCGGTGTGGGCACAGTAGGTGACCTGATCGTTCGAAACTAGACGGCAAGAGTTGCGAGAGCTTTTTAAGCGAGCGGAGGCGCGATGATCGCACGCTTAAATATTGATTTTGCAATGATTTTCGGCACATGAGCCTTGACAGTTTCGGCTTTCTGATTATATATTTTAGTTTTACCAAGTCACTCGGAAGGAGCAGAATTCACCACAAACGTCATTGCCCTCCGATGCATTCGTCTAGTTCGAATGCAATTGCAGGTTTGGTTGGTGGGTGAGTCATTTTTGTTGCACCAACACTCAGTTTTCGGGCGACGTGCCGTTCGACGGTCTTGGAAAGAAAAATTACCGGTTTGCACGAGCAGGCCCGGTATCTAATCAATAAGGAAATAAGAAACGCGTAAATGACAAACGAGGTTACAACAGAAACTGAAGAAACGAACGCTGCAGAAACTTCAGTTGTGGAACAGACAGCAGCTTCAACAACACCGGCGGCTAGCACCGCCCCCGCCGAACCTGCCGCAGCCGCTGCGGACGAGGCTCAAAATTCGGGCGACATCGATTTCGGTGCCATCCTCGAGCAGTTCGAACAGGAACAAACGATCTTTCACCCCGGCGAACTAGTCGAGGGCACGGTTGTCGGCGTCTCTGATCGAGGCATCCTGATCGATTTCGGCTACAAGTCCGAGGGCATTGCGCCGGTCGAGGAATTTACCGGCGAGGACGGCAATCTGACTGTCAGCGTCGGCGACTCGGTCGAGGTCGTGCTCCGCAGCATGCATTCGGGTGACGGCCCGCCGCAGTTGTCACGGCAAGACGCACTTGCCCGCAAGGCCTGGGATGTTGTTGAAAAGGCTTTTAATGATGAAGCTACGGTAACCGGAATTGTTGTTGACAAGACCAAAGGTGGCCTTCGGGTCGATCTTGGAGGTATCGAAGCGTTCCTTCCCGGATCGCAGATCGATTCGCGTCCGATCCATAGCCTTGATCAGTACAAGGGTCAGGAGATCGAAGCGAAGATAATCAAGTTCAGCCGTCGCCGCAACAACGTCGTGCTTTCTCGAAAAGTGCTCACCGACGAGGTGGTTGGCGCTCAAAAGGGCGAGACGCTCAGTCGCATCGACATCGGATACGTTGTCGAGGGAACGATCAAAAACCTGACCGAATATGGTGCATTTGTTGACATCGGCGGCATCGACGGCCTGCTCCACGTGACCGATATGTCGTGGGGACGCCTGCATCACCCCGGTGATATGTTCAAGGTCGGCGACCACATTCAGGTCAAGGTTTTGAAGCTTGATCGTGAAAAGGAAAAGATCTCGCTTGGTTACAAGCAGTTGCTTCCGGACCCGTGGTCGACCGTGATCGAGGTTTATCCGGTCAACTCAAAGGTCAAGGGCAAAGTTTCTTCGGTCACCGATTACGGTGTTTTTGTTGAACTCGAGCCTGGCGTTGAGGGCTTGGTTCACGTTTCAGAGATCTCATGGTCACGGCGTGCCCAGAGCCCGAAACGTATGTTCAATCGCGGCGACGAGGTTGAGGTTCAGGTTCTGGGTGTGGACACGGTCGAGCGTCGGATCAGCCTCGGGATGAAGCAGTTCCAGGAAAATCCTTGGGCGACTGTGGATATCCGTTATCCGATCGGCACCAAGATCCACGGCCGCGTCCGCAATATCACTGATTTTGGGGCCTTTGTTGAACTCGAGGAAGGTATCGATGGCCTTGTCCACGTTTCAGACATTACTTGGGCCAAGAAGATCAAGCACCCGAAAGACGTTCTCAAAAAGGACCAAGAGGTTGACGCGATCGTCACCAGCATTGACAAACAAGGTCAGCGTCTCTCACTTTCGATGAAGGACCTCACGCCAAGCGCGTGGGAGGGATTCGTTGCAACGCATCGCCCGGGCGACACTGTTCGAGGCAAGGTTTCTCGCTTTACCAACTTCGGCATCTTTGTCGAACTCGGTGAAGGCCTCGAAGGGCTTTGCCACATATCTGAACTTTCAGATGAACGTGTCGAGCGTGCCGAGGACGTCGCTCAGCTTGGCCAGGAAATGGATTTCAAGATCCTCCGGATCGAACAGGCAGATCAAAAGATCGGCCTTTCAGCTAGAGCGGTCGGCAAAGAAGATGAGCCGATCATTGACTCGAGAATGTACTCCACCGAGGCAAAAGGCGGAATGGCATCGCTCGGCGAGCTCGCAAATCTTAGATTTGGCGGCGATGCTGATGTCGCGGCCGAGGGCAAGGCTGAAGAGTCGCCGGAAGAGAAAAAGGCTGCAAAGGCCGCTGCCAAAAAAGCCAAGGCAGAGGAGTTTGCCGCTCGCGAAGCTGAAGCTCAAATAGCTGAAGAGTCTGCGACGGAGCAAGCAGAGCCTGCCGCTGAAGAAGCTGTGACGGAAGAAACCGCTGTTGAGGAAACTGCATCTGATGAGACCGTAGCGGAAGCTCCGGCAGCGGAAGCTGAAACCGAAGCTACGGATGCCGTCGAAGAACCGGCGGGTGAAACTGAAGTGCCCCCCGCTGACGGCGAAGAGTCGGATACGCAGACGGCATAGTTCAACGGCAAGTGGCACTAATATCTCTGGAGACTGATTGAAAATGACAAAAGCAGATCTGGTCGAACGCGTCGCACGCGAAGCGGATATGACCAAAAAGGATGCTGAACAGTTGGTTGAAATAATATTCGACAGCATTACCGGAAGCCTCAACAAGGGTGAGAAGATCGAGCTTCGCGGGTTTGGCAGTTTTAGGGTCCGCCAGCGTAATTCTCGAAAGGGCCGCAATCCTAAGACCGGTGCCGCGGTTGAGATCCCAGCAAAGCGGGTTGCGTATTTCAAGCCCGGCAAAGAGCTCAAGGAGCTAATAAATAAGGCCTAGTTTACGGAGAAAGGTCGTGGATCTACTTTGGAGTCCGTGGCGATACGATTACATCACAAAGGGCGCAACCGGAGGTCATTCTGGTTGTGCCTTTTGTAATATCCTGGACAATTCGGCCAGCGATGAAGATAATTTCATTCTTCATCGGGCCGAGTTCAATTTTGTTATCCTTAATATCTATCCGTACACTTCCGGCCATTTGATGATCGTACCGTTCGCACATCTTGATGGCCCGGAATCAGCAGAACGGAGTTCAACCAACGAGATGATGGATCTCGTGAGTCGATCGGTTACCGCAATAAGATCGGTCTATCAGCCAGACGGAGTAAACCTCGGGATGAACCTTGGTAAGGCTGCCGGAGCGGGCGTTGCGGAACACTATCACATGCATGTTTTGCCTCGTTGGGTTGGTGACGCGAACTTTATGACAAGCATCGGTCAGACAAGAACACTGCCGGAATCTCTGACTTCAACCTTCGAACGACTAAAAGATAAGTTTTAAGCCGTCAACTTCACCTTTGGTACCAGCAAATATGCCGTGGCGAGACTCACAAATATCAGCCCGGTACATATGATCGGCGGCAGAAATGTGAAGTATGCCATCACTGCGAATAATGCTCCGAAGATCAAAAGGTTGATCCCGATCACCGATCTCATTACGTCCGGCATTATCTGTTTGCGGATCAGAAGTCCGTTGATAAGTGCCGCAAACAAGCAAAGAAAGGTAAAACACGAACTCAGGGCTGTAAATAGTCCGGAATATGTTGGATGAAATCCCGCCCCGGCGTCGATCTTGTATGACGTCATTAGCGTGATCATTTGAACTTCTGTCTCGTTTGCCGGCTGAGGCGAGACAAAAAGACTTAAAGCGTGAAAAAGGCCCGTAAGTAGTTGAAGGACAACGGCCGCCCACAACCACGATGTAAACCTATACAACATCTTCCCTCCCAATCGACTGTATCATATGCTTGGTTCCTGCGAACGATCTATCGCTTCATCTTCGATCTCGCCACCCGGACTGACTGGTATATCGGCCGGATCGACGTACTTGAAACCACGCTCTTCGCTGTCGATCTCGGCTGCCGGAAACTTGTACTGCCCTGAATTCGGCGGCACGTATCCGGGGTAATCAACCCTTGAGTGATAGATCGCGACCAACGATCTGATCATTGATTCGCGGATCTGGGTCAGTTCCCTCAAGGTCAGATCACATTCGTCTAATTGGTCGTCCTGAAGGATCGCGTCAATGATCTTGGTGACGATAAAACGAATATTTTCCGGCGTTGGTTCTGCCAGACTTCGGGCTCCTGCCTCACATGAATCCGCGATCATCATGATCGCCGCTTCTTTGAACTGCGGCTTTGGGCCGGGATATCGAAAGTCATTCTCCGATATCTCCGACGCGTCACGGGCTTCGGCCTGGGCCTTTTTAAGAAAGTAATGCAAGGTTCGCGTTCCGTGATGCTGCGGTATGAAGTCGATGATCCGCTGCGGCAAGCCCATTTCCTTACCGAGTTTCATCCCATAGGTGACGTGACTGATTATGATCTTCGCACTCTGTGTCGGCTTTAGCCGGTCATGAGGGTTCTTGGAAAGCTGATTCTCAACATAGTGCTCGGGTGCGGCAGTCTTACCAATGTCGTGATAGAGGGCTCCGATACGGGCCAAGAGGCCGTTACCACCAACAACACGGCAGGCTTCTTCGGAAAGTTGCCCCACGGCGTGCGAATGCTGGTTGGTGCCGGGCGCCCTCATAGCCAATTGACCCAGAACCGGTAGATCGGCGTTTGAGAGTTCGAGCAGCTTTACGTCGGTCAGGATCCCGAACGTCGATTCGCAAATCGGAAGAAGAACGGCGGTCACCGCCGCCGTCATCACACCACTCGCAAGCGCACAGGCGATAGCGAGCAATACCGTATTCAATACTATCGGCTGCTGGCTGAATGAGATAAGTGCGATCGCAAGAATGCCGCTTGCCGCTCCGACCAACCCACCCGCGATCGTAACCGTTTGCCGGCTTCGATACCGCCCGATCCCGTAAACGGCGACAGAAGACGCGAGCGCCGCATAAACCGCAAATTCCAAGCCTCTTGGGGCCAAAAATCCGGCGATCAGTGCGGTCATAAGACCAGTGAAAAGCGCGGTCGGACGATCGGCAAGCAGCGTCATCAACAAGCTGCCGGTCGCAAATGGAACTGCGAACGCCCAGATCATGGGATCATTAAGCGGGGCCTTGATATTTTGTATTGCGGTAAAATCTGCGAGTCTAAAAAAAACGGCCATCAGGGCAGTCTGCACCAGGACCACAAAACCAAGCAAAGCAAACGTCTTTCTTGGTGACAGGGCGAGTCTCGGCACAACACCGCGATTCTGTATGAACTTCCATGCGACCCAAAAGAGTCCGCAAATTAGGATCAAAACTCCGGCAAATCGATTAAATTGTCGAGTCGACGTCGCGTAATTGCGTATCGCGGCGATCTTCGAAAGCATCGGCTGTGTGATAATGTCTCCCTCATCGACTATCTTCTGCCCGCGTTTCAAAGATATTGCCCTCGGTTCGATACTCTCAGCCGCGGTGTTTCGAGCGGCGTCCGTTGCAACACTGTCATACGATACGCTGGGTTCAACCAGGATCTCTGCAGCCGTATAAAATGCTTCTACCTCTTTCTGTGCAAGGCTTTTGATCGAGGCCAACCGCGTCTTAAGCTTTTCACGGGCGGCCGACAGCGGGATCCAATTGCTCTCGGGCATTTTTACGGTAGACTGCTGATTGGGCTTTGCACGGTCGAAAACGAAGACTTCGTTTTGAAAATACTGTCGATCGGAATCATCGAAAATATAACCTTCTGACGACTCCTTCAGAGCGCTCTGCACCGCCTCGATCTCGTTTCGGCTAAACGGTCGCGAGGCAAGAGTCTTTCCAACGTCGGGCCCGCCGGCACCGGACCAATGAGTTTCGGCCTTCGAATCGGAATTAGAGGGTTTTGAATTAGGCGCTTCGTTGCCGTGACGTTGAAGTTTTTCCCAAGATGACAAAAACTGCTGAACCGCCTGATCTGATTTATTCGATTCGTAGCGGAAGATCGGTTTGACTGCATTTCTGGCATCGAGCCTGAGTCTTTCTGATTCATCAATATCGACAAAGTAAACGTCCGCAGGGGCGATTATGCTCTCGCGTGCGATCTCGCCCTCCTTATACAACTGCTCACTTGACGCCCGCCAGATCGGATTGTGGATCAAGAGCGTGGTAAATAGGCAAAGCGCGGCGAAACCGATCCAAAATTGCTGATCGGCAGAAAGGCGTTTGAATGGCGCGGCCAAAAGCCCAAAGAGCTTTTCCCGCCGCCTTTCGAACGGCGTCTTCATGTCCTGTATCCGCTTGCTCATTTATCGTCTACACTTCCACCATACTCGAACCCTTCGAGCCGAATTCCAAAGATGCGGCATCACCGAATTCCGGCCGCGGCACCGAAATGATCTTTCCGATCGATTCGACCATTGGTCGCAAAGATTCGCGGCGAATAGCTGAAATTGCCACGCAATGCGTTCCGCTGTCAAGCTCGATCTGCCTGGCCAACCGCCTGAGTTCACCGGCCGGCACCAGATCCGACTTGTTCAAAACAATAAGCTGAGGTATCTCGTTGTACGCCAGGTCGCCTAAGATCTTTCCGACCGATCCGATCTGCTGCATCACGCGGGGATTTGAGGCATCAACGACATGCACAAGGAGGTCGCTGTCCGATATCTCTTCGAGAGTCGCCCGAAACGCCGAAACAAGTGCTTCGGGCAGGTCGCGAATAAACCCGACAGTGTCATTTATGATAACTTCTTGGTCGTAAGGCAGCCTCAAACGTCTCGATGTCGGGTCCAGCGTGGCGAACATCTTCTTCTCAGCATATACATCGCTTTGGGTCAGGCTGTTAAGCAAGGTTGATTTCCCGGCATTCGTGTATCCGACGAGTGAGATGATCGGAAGGTGTCTCTGAACGCGTTTCTTTCGTCTTTCCTGACGCTGATGGCCGAGGCTGTCGACCTGTCTTTCGAGTTGAGCGATCCGGTCGCGAACGCGGCGCCGATCGGTTTCGAGCTTGGTCTCGCCAGGACCGCGACCGCCGATGCCGCCCGCCAATCTTGAGAACGCCGAGTTTTGGCCGATGACAAGCCTCGGTAACAGATATTTCAGTTGAGCAAGCTCGACTTGCAGTTTACCCTCGCGGCTCTGAGCACGTTGAGCGAAAATATCGAGGATCAGCTGCGGGCGGTCGATCACTTTCAATTCGGTCGCATCGCTCAGGCTGCGGACCTGCGCCGGTGACAGTTCAGTGTCAAAGACAAGAATATCGGCCCCAAGCCGCATTGATCGGATCAACAGGTCGTCCAATTTACCCTTTCCGAGCACAGTCTTAGGGTCGATCCGAGGACGTCGCTGAATGATCGTGTCCAGGATCACGACATCGGCAGATGCGGCAAGTTCATTTAATTCAGCGATCGACTCTTCCGCCGATTCGACATCACCGGTCGTCACACCGACTAGGATCGCTCGATCGCGTCCCGTCTGCCGCGTTCGGGCGGTCAGGCGGATACGCGCCATTTCGTCCTCAAGCGAGTTGATCAACGACACAAAATCGGTGTCCAACTGTGAAGGAATGTTCGGTTCAAGGAAGGCGTATGGCAGTGATTGTGATTCGGCCTCGAGATTCTCGGCATTGGTGGGCACAAGATGCGCGGAGTAGACGAGTCCCGGAAGTCCGTCCTTTCGGTCAACCAGGATAATTGACATCAGGTCCAATCGAAGCAGGGCAAGATCGGTGAGATCGTCCTGGGTCAGCTTTTCGCCCAATAGATGCGTATGAACGCATCGAAGGCCGCGAAAGCGGTCTTCAGATACGCGGGCTCGGCCGAAATCCGGCAATTCAATGCCCTTCGCCGTTCCGACCATGACATACTCGATCTGACCTTTTCGGTTGATCAAAACGCCCACCTGACGCCCGGTTTCGTGCGAGATCTCTGACATTTGCCGAGCAAGTTCCGGCGAAACAACCGTATCAGGCGCGACCCTCCTGGTACCGAGTTTTTCGATACGTTTCAGTTGATTGTGCTTTAGGCCGCGAGTAAAGCCGTGGACTATACTAATATCTCAAAAAACCTCCATGCGAACGCTAATTATAGCACTCCGCGGCCGTCTTTTGTGTTGAAGGGGCTTCCGGTTTCATGATTGTGGTTCCGTCAGTGATACAATGCCGGGTATGCAGGCACGAACTCGTCGACAGCGTGAAGTCCTTGACTTCATCACTGGTTTCATCGATTCGCACGGCTACAGGCCGTCATATTCGATGATCGCACGTAATTTCGGGCTGAGATCGCGGGGGGGCATCGAACGAATAGTGTCGGAACTTGAATCACAGGGGCTTCTGACTCGTGAACGGGTCGATGGCCATTTTTCGATCGAGGTCAACCCGTCCGACAATTTCCGTGCGGCATCCGGCGGAGTTCTTATTGACTGGCTGGACGCTCCTTGTGAACATAACCGCGAACCTTGGGAATTGCATCCCGTAATACTGCCGGAATTCATCCTCGGCTATCAGACCCCAGAGCGTATCCGCGCGTTTCGTGTCGTTGATGATGCTCTCGAACGTTCGGGCATCAATGAAGACGACATCGTGCTCATCGAACTGCGCAAATTTGTTCGCGACGGTACCATCGTCGTTGCCGTTGTCGACGGTAATTCGACATACCTTCGAAAATATTTCCGTACCGGCTCTGATATTGAACTTAGATCGGGTTCGGATGGTGATAATGAGGACAATATCCGACGGCCTGCCGACCGCGTTGAGATATTGGGGGTTTATCGGACACACATCAGACCGATCGCCTAGTCGGCGTCGGGACGCTATCCCAACCCGTACGCCGGCATCGGTTAATTTGCCCTTAACCGAGTTTTTCGTCATACTTTTCTATTCGCGGTCTTACATCAATCGATCACAATACGATCGAAACGACTACCGCACAATATGAGTCATACACCAACACCAAACGCAAGTTACAGCCTCACCTTACGTGTCCGGATCCACAATCGCCCCGGAAAACTCGGCGAAATAACCACCGCTATCGGGAAGGCCGGCGGTGACATTGAGGGCATCGACATTGTCAGTGTCGGAAAGGACTTTTTGATCCGCGACATTACAGTAAATGCCGCCAGCGAGTCACACTCGCAGCAGATCGTTGAGTCGGTCAGGGACATTGACGGCGTCGATGTCGTCAACGTCTCGGACCGGACCTTTTTAATGCATCTCGGCGGCAAGATCGAGGTCACGTCGAAGATGCAGTTAAAAACACGATCAGATCTCTCGATGGCTTATACCCCCGGGGTCGCGCGCGTTTGCCAGGCGATCGAGAAGGATCCCGAAAAGGCCTTTAATCTCACTATCAAAAAGAATACCGTCGCTGTAGTCTCAGACGGTACTGCGGTACTCGGGCTCGGAGATATCGGTCCGGCCGCGGCAATGCCGGTAATGGAAGGCAAGTGTCAACTGTTCAAGGAATTCGGCGGCGTCGACGCATTCCCGATCTGCCTGAACACTAAGGATCCGCACGAGATAATCGAGACGATAAAGAATATTTCGGTTGCGTTTGGCGGGATAAATCTCGAGGACATCTCGGCCCCGCGTTGTTTTGAGATCGAGGATCGGCTGAAAGAAGAATTGGATATTCCGGTCTTTCACGACGACCAACATGGCACCGCGGTCGTGGTGCTCGCGGCCCTCATCAATGCCTTGAAGATCGTCAATAAGAATATGGAGGATGTCAAGGTCGTCGTGAATGGGATCGGCGCCGCCGGCGTCGCTTGCTCCAAGATCGTAATGGCGGCGGGCGTAAAGAACATCATCGGTTGTGACACGACCGGTGCAATTTTCAACGGCCGCAAAGAGAACATGAATTGGGTCAAGGACTGGTATGCCCGCAACACCAATCCGGAAAATGAGCAGGGTACCATCCACGAGGTGATAAAAGGCGCGGACGTATTTTTCGGGCTTTCGGCCCCCGGCGTGATCGATGTCAATGACCTCGCCAACATGGCTAAGGACCCAATAGTTTTCGCGATGTCCAATCCGACCCCTGAGATCATGCCTGAGGATGCGGCAGGACACGTAGCCGTGATGGCGACGGGGCGATCGGATTACCCGAATCAGATCAATAACGTATTGTGTTTTCCGGGTATTTTCCGAGGAGCACTGAATTGTCGTGCATCGCGCATCAATGAGGAAATGAAACTCGCGGCCGCCCACGCGATCGCCGAGATCATCGGGCCCGATGAACTACACGCGGATTACATCATTCCGTCGGTCTTTGACCGGCGTGTAGGTGACGCCGTTGCCGCGCGCGTCGAAGAGGCCGCCTATCGGACCGGCGTGGCCCGACGCCATCGCTCGGCGGTTGATGGTGATCTAATCTAATTCACGACAAAAGTCTTACATTCGATCCGGCAATTGTTTGATAATATTGCAATTGTAAGATGACCAAGCGAATCAAGAATCATTTGTACGAACTCCCGGTCGAGGAGTTTGCCAACACGCTTACGCACGGGTTTGGCTTCTTATTGAGTATCCTTGGGTTTTTGACTCTGGCTGCTCTCTCCTGGCTTCGGGGCGATCCGATAGTCATCGTCGGTAGCATCGTTTACGGCATCTCTCTTGTGGTGCTTTACGGAGCCTCAACAGCCTATCACAGCGTACTTTCCCATAGAGCGAAGAAGAATCTACAGATCGTTGATCACTGCTGCATATATCTGCTTATTGCTGGCAGCTATACGCCATTTGGCCTTGTAATTGCCGGAGACGATTTCGGCCGCAATCTACTCGCGGCGGTCTGGGCATTCGCGGTGATCGGTATCGTCATTAAACTTATTATTCGCGACCGTTGGCCGGCCCTGAACGTATTGTCGTACTTGGTAATGGGCTGGCTTGGAGTCTTTGCTGTACAACCGTTACTGCAAGTGCTGGGCGTTGTTCCGGTTGCTCTCACGATCGCCGGCGGCGTTGCTTATTCGCTGGGAGTGATCTTTTTTCCCTGGAAGAGCATCAAGCACCATCACGCCATCTTTCACATATTCATTCTGGCCGGTAGTATTATCCACTTTGCCGCGATCACTCTGTATGTGATCCCTCACGCTGCGAACTTATAACCGAGGCCGTGAACTGTCTGGATGAACTGCGGATGTCGTGGATTCTCTTCCAGCTTCTGACGGAGCCAAGCAATGTGCACATCGACCGTTCTGGTCGTGGGCATGGCATCGTAGCCCCAAACGGCATCGAGCAGCTGGTCTCGCGAATGAACATTCCCTCGGTTGTCGATCAAATAATGTAGTAGTTTGAATTCCATTGCCGAAAGGTCGATCCGTTCCCCCATCTTTGACACCTCGGCACGCTTAAAATCTATCGAGACGGATCCGAAACGAAACACTTCGGCATTTATGCCGTTGGTCTGATTAGGCGATCGGCGAAGAAGCGCCTCGATCCGCGCAAGTAGCTCCAACACCTCGAACGGCTTGGTCAGATAGTCATCCGCTCCAAGTTTCAGGCCGAGCACCTTATCGATCGTCTCCCCCTTTGCGGTGAGCATTAGGATCGGCGTTGCGACCCCCTTTTGTCTCAGGTCGCGTGCAACGTCGTAACCATTCTTCTTTGGCAACATTACGTCCAGGATGATGAGGTCAAATTTGCCGCCAAGCGCCGCCTTCAATCCAGCCAAACCGTCCGTAGCTGATTCTACCTCGAACCCCTCGCTAACCAATCGGTCGGTGAGTGTAAGGATCAATCCGGGTTCATCTTCGACTAGTAGGATCGTCATATTTGAGCTGCATTTTTGGCAATCATCCGATCGGAAGTTCGATCGTGAATCTGCTTCCTTTGCCCAATTCACTCGTTGCCGATACACGCCCACCGTGGGAATCGGTAATTTTTCTGACCAAACTCAGCCCAAGGCCGTTTCCATGGATCTGAGCATCCACCACCTGTTTCGAACGAAAAAATGGCTCAAACGCCTGCCGAAGGTCGCCTTTCGACATTCCAAGCCCTTTGTCCTCGACCGATATCCGAACGATTTGGCCGTCTGTTTCAGCGGAAATACCGATCCAACGTTCACCGTTGCTGTATTTGACGGCATTAACGATAAGATTTTGGATAGCTCCGCTAAGAGAATTAGGATCGCCCTTCACGGATGGCAATGCATCGCCGACATCCACCCGCACCGTGATACCTTTTTCGTCAAGCATCGGCCGACACTCGTTCAATGCTTGATCGATCACGTTGGGAACGGAGATATCAACAAAATTGTATCTCTGGCGGCCGGAATTAGCTCCGGCAAATTCTAGTATCTGCTCGACCATCGCGGAAAGTTTTTGGCTCTCACGCTTGATCAGGTCGCCGTACCGCAAAACCTGCTCGGTATCATTCGTGACGCCGTCCGCCAGATTTTCGCCCGCCGACGAGATCACCGCCAATGGTGTTCTGAATTCGTGCGAGACGCTCGAAACAAACTCGACCTGGCGCTGAGCCAGAAGCTTGGCTCGCCGCGCAGAAACAATAATAGCTGCTGCCGCGGCGGCTAGAAGAAAAAGCAATCCAAATCCTATGGCCATATTTCGCCTGAAGGTTGAATTCAAATATGTAGCGAGTGAACCCGATGAATGCTGAACAATAAGTTTCCACGCCCCGGCTGTGGTCCCCTGCGCCGGAGCCGTAGCCGTAAAGACAGCGGTCCGTCGGCCTGAATCACGATTCACTTCGATCTTCAGCGATCGATCGTCTCCACCGGATTCCGGCATTTTTGTCATCGAATGGGTCTCGATCCTTGAACTCACAACCAAGCCGGGCCGCTTTTCACCCTCGATCGATCGCACGAGGTCGCGGTCGGCGAATACGAGGAAGTTTCCCGGTGAAAGGTCGATCAACGGCATCTCGGTATCGATCGAATCGCCTTTAATTTGTTGAAATACACTATTTCCCGACGAGTCGACAACGGCGGCATTGAATTCACCATCGCCGAAATATTTTGCGACAAGGTCCGGAAGCAATTTGTCCTTTACTATCGCCGGATCAAGCCGGATAAGCAGAAAGCCGAACTTCGGCGGGACCTTTATACCGGGCGCGACAGAGGGCTGTGTCGTCCTGATCAATATCTTCCCCGATGTTTGGCTGACCTCGTGGATCGGCAATACTAGAGAAAACACATCACTCAGGACGGGTTTGAATTTTGCGTCGTCATTGAACTCGGATCGCAAATTGCGCAACTCGTCAGTGAATTCGGCCGGTTGGAATGAACGCGACTCCCGGTCATACTTGATCGGCCCTGCCATGGGGTCGCTTGGAAAAAAAAAGAAATCGCGGATCAGTTCCGGGTATGCGGCCCGTTCACGCCAGAGGTCATAGCGTTCGTTAAATTGGGTCCAGTCGCTCGTTTTCCAAGTTGATGCTTCGGTCTGAAAATTGAAATACGCATTCTGCAATTCGCGATTAAAGTCCGCCGCGAATCGTTCGGCCTGCTCGTTGAGACGCTTCTTTGCCTTTTCGCCGTCCGAATCGCTGATCCGGCTCAGCCAACGGTACTGCAATCCGCCGATCATGACCAAAACCCCGACGAGGCAGGCAAAAAGGATGAGATTGCTCCAGGATCGCTTCATTTTAAACTTCCGCCCGGACGCTGTCAGGACCAGAGTCCGACGAGCCCTTAGAGGCATTATGCAACTATCGACGAATAGCGAACAATAGAGTTTCTACACATTTTACATCCTTAACAATTTCTTTGCTTTGTCTTAATCACCTGCGATCGAGATGAGAATACCATCCAAATTGTCGAACGAGCATTTATGCTGAAATTACGTGCTTCCTCCAAAATGAAGTATCATTCGGTTTGATCTCGTTCGCTTATCTTAATAGTCCCGGAGGCAAGTTATGAAAAGATTCATTATCGCGATCTTAAGTGTTTCAGTGTTTTTTGTGGGGTTGGGGGCATTGGTCGAGAAGGCTGGTGCGAAATTCAAATCGGACGAGAAGGCTCTCGAGTTGGTTCGTAAGGCACGCATCGCCATTGGAGGCGACAACGCGATCGCCGGCATTCAAAGTATGGTCATTAAAGGCAGAACGACCAAGACAATAAACGTGGGCGGAACTGCCCGAAGTGAAGAGGGCGAAAGCGAGATCGCTCTCCAGCTTCCCGACAGGCTTATGCGTATGGTAAAACTGGGCAAAGACGATGGATCGGCTGTCAACGGAACGCAAATGACGAAACAGATCGATGTCGTTGTCGTTGGCGGATCGCCGCAGGAAATGAACGTGGACGTAACTACGGACGCTGATGGCAGCGGCCGGCGAATAGTCGTCAAGAAAGCTGATGGTAGCGTAAAGGAACTTTCCGGAAGTGAGGCCTTTAAGGTTGAGGCTGACGGCGATAGTGCCGGTGGTAAAGTGACGCGTGTGATCATTAAGAAACCGGACGGTACCATCGAAGAACTTAATGGTCCCGATGCCGAAAGGAAGTTGTCAATAACTAAGGAAAGCGGAACGGCCGAATTCACAACTTCGGATGGCAAGACCGTCGTCATTCGACGTGCCGATAACGGAGACAACCTGAAGTGGGCAGGCGAGGGCAGACAAATGGTTTTTGAAAAAGCGGTTGCCGACGGTCATCACGACGCGATGCGTAATAACGAGATGCTTAGATTGACGCTGAGCCTGCTCATGACGCCACCTCAAGGAATTGATGTCAGCTACACATTCGGCGGCGAGGCTGATGTCGACGGCACCGCCTGCAATATCGTGGTCGCGGAATACAGCGGAACCTCATACAAGATCTTTCTCAGCAAATCGTCAAACCTGCCAGTCATGATGAATTATGCCGGCCATCAGATGCCGAGTGTGATGAAGTTCAGGGCTGAAGCACCGAAGGCGGGTGAAGCCGCAAAGGACACAATGGTATTTACCCGGACACTAACGGGAACAGGCACGGCAGAGTTCAGCATAAGATTTGCTGACTATCGTTCAGTCGGCGGAGTGCAGTTGCCCTACAGATGGACGCAGACCGTCGGTGGAAATGCAGACGAGACGTTTGACGTGACGAGCTATGAGATCAACCCGGCCAATATCGCGGAGAGATTTCAAAATCAAAAAGTGATGGTTCGAACGGTCAAACCGGATAAACAATAACTATCGTTTAAGAGATAGTCGGCGGCGAAGGCTTCGATCGAGCCTTCGCCGATCTTATTTTTCCGGGTCTATCACTATTTCAATGAATGGATCCGAGCGGCAAGCTGAGGTATCAGCTGCTTCGAAGCGTCGATAGCCCCCTTTATGTGACGCTGAGCCGTAAAATGTCCTGCAACATACACCCCAGGAACATTAGTTTCAAACGTTACCTCATCATAAACCGGGATCGCACCGTATTTCCCTACCACGGTCTCGACCCCGATGTCCTTAAGCATTGTGAGATCGGCGTCCGAGCCTATAAGGACGAAAACTACATCGTTAGGTAGGATCACACGTTCCCCGGTCTCAGATTCAAGTTCCACTTCGGCCTCTCGAATCTCGATAACCTCGCCTAGAAAGAATAAGTTAAGGCATTTTTGTTGAAGCTCTTTCTCTAGCGGCTGTTTGACCCAATACTTGATACAACCCTGCTTTGGGTCGGTGTTTTCCCAATCCTCCCGAAAGATCGCCAGCGTTGTTTCCGCACCTTCCTGCGCAAGGAATAACGCGGCTTCGCCTGCCGAATTCCCGCCCCCAACTATCAATGCCCGCTTTTTGACCCACGGATATGTTTCCCGAAACTGAAAGTGGACCTTGGAGAGGCCTTCGCCTTTTACGTTAAGACAGCGAGGGTAATCCATTGAGCCCATTGCAAATAACACCGCCAACGACTCATAATTGTCTTTGTCTGTGATTATCCGGAAGTGATCTGCCAGTTTTTCGACGCCTAAGACCTTTTCCTCAGTTCGGACATTAAGTTCATTGTCCAAAACAATTCGAACATAATACGATAGCAATTCCTCGCGTGTCGGCTTCTCACGAGCCGGAGAGAGTCTGCCCTCACCAATCTCGAGTTCGTTGGTAGTTGAGAACACTGTCAATCCGACAGGGTAATTGTAAATCGTATTTCCAATAAGGCCCTTTTCGATCACTAGATGCGAGATCCCATGGCGTTTAGCCTCATATGCCGCGGTGATTCCGGCGGGCCCTGCTCCGATTATGATCAGATCAAACATTTTCCAACTCTTTTAGGGTCTCGGTGAATTTCTCGATCTGCAGTCGGGTGACCTCAAGTTCCCGCTTTGACTCAAGATATTTCTGCCATTCACCCGTATTGGTTAGAGCCTTAAGGGTTTCGTCGTCCAGCGCGTGTGCCATAACGACCAAAAGATCACCCAAGGCATCGTGCCCGTTCAACAACGATTGGATGATCGTATAGGCGAGTTTGGCGTTTGGCAGATCGATATCGAGGTCTTTCATAATGGGCTAATATTACCATATCGCAGCCGGGCGGTCCCGACCTTGGATATCCGAGACAATTGTCGATTAGATGAACGGCAAAGCTATCACTGTAGCTGGATAGCCTCCGGCAATTAGTTCGGTTCCCGATTCCAAATGCTCATACCTGACAAAGGCGATGGCAATAATCTTCCCAAGCTTTGGTGAGAATGTGACGCTCGTGATCCGTCCGGCATTCCTGCCGTCCGGCGTGGTCAACTCATTTCCGGTGGTCAATAGCGACAGATTCTCCTCAGTTGTGTCTATCAAGAGGCCCGTGATGCGTTTTGCAACGTGGCCGCGAAAGTGGATCCGGGCGATGATCTCTTGCCCGATATAGCAGCCTTTGGTGTACGAAATGAGCCCGTCGATGCCAAGTTCGGGGACGATCGTGTTGTCGTCGATGTCGTGCCCATACTTGAAGACACCTCTCTCTACCCGAAGAATCTCGTACAACTCGGGTTTGATCTCAATTGCCCCCGCTGTCGTTAGTGAGTCCAGATATTCTCTTACCTCATCTGCATCAACGAAGCAGCCGTGGGATCGGCCAGAACCATATTCAATGCAGCCTTCAACGGATGGGATCTCCGGGCTGCCGAAAAACTCGAAATAGCGGTACTTGTGAGAAAGGTCTTCAACAAAAAAATCGCCGGCGAATGTGAACCGGAACAGATTTTGGAAGATCTTTTCGCGGGTAGTATTTTCTGTTTCTATCAGATATCTGCCGCCGGATCTTTTTATCCGTACAACTGCCAGGAGACGACCCTGGGCGTTTGGGAATGCCGCAAGCATCTCTCCACCATCTTCAAGCGTTTTGACGTCGTTGGAGATAAGGCCATCCAGAAACTGCCGGGCCTCTTGACCCCAGACGGCGATCAAGCCGCGATCCACTTCAAAAAAACCGAAGCCTCCGTTGCGGATCAGATCGTATTGATCACTGTAATTCGAATCCATAATTAATACTGAGATTTCATACGCAATCGCAACACGTTTATTCCCCTGCTTTTTGTACTTCGATCAGCCTGATCGAACGAAAATGCTCGAGCTGCAGAGCCAAGCCCCGCTGCATCGCGACCACCTGTGGGCTTGGGTGGTATAGCGGGACGAGAATACGGCCATTCCACCTGTTGACCGTTCCGGCATGCTCTTTCAGCGTCAGCAAATGATCGTCCAATACCTTGACCGCGTTGAGGGCAACGCTACCGAGCGTGGCAACGACCGGAGAGTCGATGAGTTCGATCTGTCTGCGAAGAAAGTCCGCGCAGTTTTTGATCTCAGCGGTGGTCGGCTTTCGGTTTGCGTCCGTTGGCGATCGCGGACTGCACATTACGGAATTGGTAATAAATATGTCTTCTCGAGCCAGCCCTATTGAATCAAGAAGCGTCTGAAAATTCTCGCCCGACTTGTCACCCCAAAAAGGCCTCCGCGTTCTGTCAGCGCCTTGTCTGCCCGGTGCCTCCGCGATAAAAAACACCTTAGGCGTGAGCGAGCCGTTCAGGCTGCTCAACACAGCGGCCTTATCGGCCAACGCAGGACATATTCTGCACTCGCGAGCCTCCAAACATAACTCATTGAACTTTAACGCTAACGCACCTGTCACGCTCGATTTCCGGAACCGAGGCGGATAGCCTCGATCATCTCGCGGACGGCCTGACCGAGCCCAACGAACACAGCCCGCGAAATGATGTTGTGCCCGATGTTGAATTCAGTGATCTGCGGGATCGCGGCAAGCGGCCCGACATTGCGGTACGTGAGGCCGTGGCCGGCGGCGACGATCAACCCGAGTTTCTGTGCGGTTTCGGATGCCTTTCGGATCCTTTCGACCTCAACTGCGGCCCGGCGCTCGCCTTCACCGTGTGCGGCTCTAGCACTCAGTGTCAGTTCTGCATATTCGGCCGTGCAAAGTTCGATCTGTTGAGCCCCCGCCCGATGCGCCGCCTCGATCTGATCCGATGCGGGATCGACAAAGATACTGACAAATATGCCCGCGGCCTTCAGATCGACAACGGCGTTGCGGATAACATCGAAATTGCCCGTGACGTCCAATCCACCCTCAGTAGTGACTTCATTTGGATTTTCCGGCACAAGCGAAACCGCGTCAGGCTTGGTCTCAAGAGCAATACCGACCATTTCGTTCGATGCCGTCATTTCGACATTCAAATATGTGGTCACCACATCGCGGAGCAGCTCTATATCGCGATCCTGTATATGCCTGCGGTCACCACGAAGATGAACCGTGATACCGTTGGCACCCGCTTGTTCACACATCACTGCAGCCGTAATGATACTTGGCTCGATCGTCTTGCGGGCTTCGCGGATCGTTGCCACGTGGTCAATATTGACGTTTAGTTTAGGCGTCATTTCAGATCGTAAGCTCCACTTCGGGCATTTTTTCGTATCTGGTTAAGTTCGCTGAACATACGGCGTGTGTCGCGAAAAACATTGACCTTTGACCCGGCAACGTCATTCCATCTAACCGGTATTTCGGCTAAACGCAGCCCATGGTAATGTGCAACGAACAAAAATTCGACGTCGAAGCCGAAACGGTCGATCGTCATCACGTCGAGCAGCGGGCGGAACTTGATCATATTGAAAGCCTTGAAACCGCACTGCGTGTCATGGAACTTAAGCCCGGACATCGTTTTGATGATCAGATTCATAACCCTGCCGCCTTGTTCACGCCGCCAAGGCTGATGAGTGCCGATAAGGCTACGGTCGATTGCACGCGAACCAAATGCCACGTCATATTCGCCGGCCTTTATCGGATCAACAAGCTTGTCCATCTCTTCGATCGGCGTTGAAAGGTCGGCATCACTAAATAATGCAATATCTGCGGCGGCGTTAAGCAAACCGGTCTTGACCGCAAACCCCTTACCGCGATTCGCTTCATACCGAATGACCTTGGTTCGGACAGACGGGAATTTTTCGGCCGACCCCGACGCGACCTCCGACGTCCTATCGGCTGAACCGTCGTCAACTACTATCAACTCCGCTCGCAGGCCGGAATCATCCTCACGCTTGCGCACGTACTTGAGCATCTGCTCGATCGAGGCCCCAAGACGGTCTTGCTCGTCGAATGCGGGTACAACTATGGAGACGTCTGGCTTCATCTATATAAAGTCTTTATGTTAGTTGGTCGGCAGTTAAATGTAAATTCGAGGATCATGCACGATCGCGAAGCGATTTGCCGTGTCCACGCTATGTTATAATGTCGTTTTTGCGATCGCGGGATGATGAATAAGAAATTTCCATTAGTAGCGGTGATACTGATCGTCGCCGGTTCGGTGATAGGCGGTTTGCTTGGGCGTATGCCCTCGATGACATCGGCCAGTACAGCCGTCACTCCCGAACTAATAAAATCTGAGTATGCCGAAGCCTTCGAAGTTGTAAATTCGAACTTTGCCGGAAAAGTCGACGGAGACAAGATCTCGGATGCGGCGATGCAGGGCATGCTTTGGACACTCGACCCACACTCGTCGTTCTTCACCCGTGAGGAATTTCGAAAGCTCGGCGAAGAGCAGGCATCGCAATTTTATGGTATCGGCGTGTCGATACTCCAGCATCGTGACGGTGTGTACGTTCAATCCGTTGTTCCCGGCACACCGGCCGAGAAAGCAGGTTTGCGTTATGGCGACCGATTTGTAAGCGTCGAGGGCAAGGACGCGAAGGACTGGACGAGCAGCGAAGTTTCGCGCAACGTGCGTGGAGAAAAAGGGACCCCGGTCAAGATCCGCATCGAGCGTGCGACATCTTCATCGCCGATCGACCTTGAGATCGTTCGTGGCGGAGTTCCGCTGCCGTCGATCAGAAATTATTTCATGCTGCCCGATTCGGTCGGATATGTGGGACTCACCGGCGGATTTCAAGAAACCACTGCGGACGAGTTAAAACAGTCGATCGCCGAGCTGAAAAAACAGGGCATGAAGAGCCTCATTCTCGACCTGCGCGGAAATCCGGGCGGCATCCTCGAACAGGCAGTTCAGGTTGTCAGCAGGTTCGTACCAAGTGGGAAGACCGTCGTTTCGGTCAAGGCCGCCCGCGGTGCCTCATCACGAGAACTTAAAACATATGACGTTGGCTATGAGACGCTGCCCCTGGTAGTGATGATCAATGGCGGATCGGCTTCCGCAGCAGAGATCGTCGCCGGGGCTGTACAGGATTATGGCCGCGGACTGGTCATCGGGAGCGACAGTTTTGGCAAAGGCCTTGTTCAAAGGGTCTTCCGTTTGCCGTTCGGAACCGGTTTGACCCTGACGACGGCTCGCTATTACACCCCGTTCGGCCGATCACTGCAACGTGACTATTCGAGCGGGTCGATCTACGATTATTATACCCATCTTGCAGACAGCACCGATCCTGACCCTTCCGCAGTTGCACCGAAACCCGCGGGTAGTCCGGTGAATATGCCTGATGGTCGTGTGTTGTTTGGCGGCCGCGGGATCGAGCCGGACATAAGGGTGGCAGCCGCAACCGGCAACCCCCTTAAGGCGAGGATCAATGAGGCCAGTTTCTTTTTTGTTCGCCAGTTGGTCGCCGGCAGGATAGGCGGACTGGAATCCTTCCGCACCGAAAAGCAGAGCTTTAAGTCAACGGTCGCGGCCGGCGAATTTTCGGTCAACGATCGTCTGCTCGAGGCATTCAAGGCTTTTACAGCCAATGACAACGAGAATGGTTTGACGGTCGAGAATCTGAACAGCCAGATCGAATATTGCCGCACCCGTATTCGCGAAGAATTAGCGACCGCAAATTATTCGACGGAGGCGGGCGTCCAGGTCTTACTCGAAACTGACCCTCAGATCCTGAAAGCGATCGAGTCAATGTCGCAGGCTGCAAAACTGACTGAAACGGCGGCGGTTATGAGGTCATAACCTTATCGAGGGCACCAAATTTCAAAATCGTAAGTTCCTGAAGTAAACTTAATGTTTATTTTGGGAACTAGTTTTTTATGTATAAGCAGATAGGAATTTTGACCGGCGGCGGTGATGCCCCGGGGTTAAATGCCGTGATACGTGCCGTCGTCAGGACTGCCGTCGGCGAATATGGAATGAAGGTGATCGGCATCGAGGATAGCTTTGAGGGCATTCTCGGCGCCCCGCGAACGATGAATTTGACCACCAAGAGTGTCAGCGGAATACTCCCTCGCGGCGGCACGATCTTGGGAACGCGAAATCGCGGCAGCTTTATGAAGGTGGTCGACGGCAAGACCGTGTTTCCGGAACTACCGATCGGTGAAGCACTGGCCAACCTCGACATCCTCGAGATCGAAGCACTTATCGTGCTCGGCGGCGAAGGCACGCTCGCCATCGCCGAGCAGTTTCACAAACGCGGCTTTCCCGTCATTGGTGTTCCCAAAACGATCGACAACGACCTCGCCGCGACCGAGCTTACTTTCGGATTCATGACCGCTATCGACATCGCGACCGAGGCTCTCGACCGGCTGCACACGACGGCCGCATCGCATGATCGGGTAATGGTTCTTGAGGTTATGGGCCGAAACACCGGTTGGATCGCATTGCACGCAGGACTTGCTGGGAGTGCTGATATCATCCTGATCCCGGAGATTCCGTTTTCATTCGACTCGGTAGTGAGAAAGGTCCTTGAGCGTGAAAAGAGTGGTTCGCGTTTCACAAATATCGTCGTCGCCGAGGGAGCAAAAGAGGTTGGAAAGGGCGAAATGTACTCCGATTCTCACGAGCTGCGTCTCGGCGGCATCGGCGACTATGTCCGACGCCGTGTACAGGAACTTACCGGAAAAGAGTCCCGTTGCGTGGTCCTGGGGCATCTGCAGCGAGGCGGTAGCCCGAACGCGTTCGATCGGATGCTCGGGACTAATTTCGGTGCTTGTGCGGTACGTGCCCTGGCCAGCGGCGAAACAGGCAAGATGGTCGCACTACAGGCCGGAACAGTAGTAACTGTGCCTATCTCCGAGGCTTGTACTGCGATCAAGACGGTTGCGAGCGATGGTCAATTGGTAAGATCGGCACGCGACATCGGTATCTCGTTTGCTGCCCCGAGGGAAACCGACCTTTAGGTCCGACCCCTTTACGGTGATTTTGATTATTTGAGGTTATTATAGATGGAAGAGATCAAGAAGAAACTGCAGTCAGAATTAGCCGTCTTGGAACGCGAACTGCACTTTAAATTGCCAAAGGTCATACAACACGCTCGCGAATTTGGCGATCTGAGTGAAAATGCCGAATACAAAGCGGCGAAAGAGCGTCAATCGATGGTGCAGGCCCGTATCAGTCTCCTGCAGCAGCGTTTGATGGAGGTTGATTCGATCGATATCTCAAAGATACCGCGGGACAGGATCGCCTACGGATCAACTGTCGTTCTCTTTGATATCGAAAAGGAAGAGAAGGTCACGTACCGTCTCGTCACCTCCGAGGAAAGTGCTCCGGAAAACGGCTTGATATCAACCGTTTCGCCGATCGGCCAGGCTCTTATGGGGAAAGAAGAGGGTGACGAGATCAAGGTCAAAACGCCGACGGGATGGCGCAATTTCGAAATAAGTCGATTGACGACCATTCACGAACAGGAAAAATAAACTAATACTGCAAATCAAAATATGCTGGGAGCCGAAATAGGACGTGGAGCGATGCGGATCATCAACGCGATGGTCCGCGGGCTCGCTTCTGCGGGCATTTCACCAAATATCCTGACGACGATCGGCGTCACGATCAATATCGGCTGCGGCGTTCTCTTTGGGCTCGGCGAATTCTTTTGGGCCGGCATAGTTCTCATTGTCGCCAACCTTTTCGATATGCTTGACGGAAACGTTGCCCGCCTGTCGGGTCGCGTGACCAAGTTCGGCAGCTTTCTCGATTCATCGCTCGACCGGCTTTCCGATATGGTGGTTTTTGTCGGGATCATGATATTTTACGCCGGCAACTCGCCTCAGCACTCACTTTTGAATGTATTCCTCGGGGGGGTGGGGTTGATGGCGTCCGTGATGGTCAGCTATACGACAGCACGCAGCGAGGGCCTCGGCGTAAAGGCGAATGTCGGATTTTTACAACGGCCTGAACGCGTCGTACTCTTTATTATCGGTTCGCTTTCGACCTGGAATTGGGAATCCACCAGCTACTTCGCAAATCGCATGCCTCAGGTGCTATGGGTGCTGGCGGTCGGGTCGGTTTGGACACTGATCCATCGTATGTACTTTATCTGGACCGAATTTCGCAAACTAGAAGGCCCGCCGGAGGTGAAATGACCGAGTGGCTCAGCGGTTTTTGGGGGTCTCTGACACTCGGCAATGTCGCCTTGGGCGTAACATTGTTCCTGGTGTCGCTCACCGTTAGTTTTGCGGCGATCGCGATCGTGATGGTCAAGATCCCGCCGCACTATTTTGCCGCTCATTACGAGCGTGATTTTTTGCCTGACAGCCCGTGGCTCGTTCGCTGGGGTGCGGTAATATTAAAGAATATTCTGGGTGTATTTTTGATCCTGTTGGGGATCGTACTTTCACTTCCGGGCGTGCCGGGACAAGGCATTTTAACAATTTTGCTCGGGCTGATAATGCTGGACATCCCCGGCAAAAGGCCGATCGAGGCTCGTATTATTCAACGGCCGGCGGTTTTGGCAGCGATCAACAAGCTTCGAGCCAAATACGGTAAACCGCCGCTGGAAATGGACTGAAGATGGGTTTACTCGATAAGGTGCTCAGAAAGAAGCCGTTCGATCCCGAAGAGTGGCGGCGAAAGCTCCTTGCGACAGGGAGGATCACCGATGGCGTCATAATCGACACTTATGTTGACGGCGATGGGGCCGAGGTCGCGATGTATTCTTATACGTTGAACGGAGTGGACTTCGAATCGTCGGCCGTACTTACCCGCGACCAGCAAAATAACCCTGTGAATTATGCTCCGGGAGCAAAGGTCACCGTGAGATACGACCCCAGAAATCAGGGCAATTCAGTTATCGAATAAATGTTTAAAAAGATCCTAATTGCAAACAGAGGTGAGATCGCCTGTCGGGTCATACGGGCCTGCCGGGAAATGAAGATCGCCACGGTAGCGGTTTATTCTGACGCCGACAAGGACGCACTTCACGTTCGAATGGCAGATGAGGCATACAATATCGGCCCGCCGGCATCGTCACAGAGCTATCTTCGATTTGAGAAAATAATCGATGTCGCCAAGCTCTCTGGGGCCGAGGCGATACATCCGGGTTACGGCTTCTTGTCTGAGAATGCGGAATTCGTTCGCGAGGTGACAAAGGCCGGGATCACCTTCATCGGCCCTCCGCCCGAAGCGATGGAAGGTCTCGGCGGAAAAATGTCAGCGCGGAAGATCGCGATCGAAGCAGGCGTTCCAATAGTACCGGGCACAACCGAACCGCTGAGTTCGTTTGACGAGGCGAAAGCGACTGCAAAGGAGATCGGCTATCCAGTGATGCTGAAGGCATCCGCCGGCGGCGGAGGAAAGGGCATGCGGCTCGTGTTTGACGAGTCAGAACTAAGGTCCGCTCTCGAAGGAGCTCAATCGGAAGCCCTTTCCGGATTTGGTGACGATGCGGTCTATGTCGAGAAAGCCGTGGTTCGCCCGAGACATATCGAAATTCAAGTCTTCTCGGATACCCACGGCAACCACGTTTACCTTGCTGAACGCGAATGCTCGATCCAGCGGCGGCATCAGAAGGTCGTCGAAGAGGCCCCGTCACCGATAAACTCCGCAGAACTGCGAAAGGCAATGGGAGAATGTGCCGTCAAGGTGGCAAAGGCCGTGAACTATGTTGGCGCAGGAACCGTTGAATTTCTGGTATCGGACGTCGATAAATCGTTCTACTTTTTGGAGATGAACACGCGCCTACAGGTCGAGCACCCGGTGACCGAATTGATCACCGGATTTGACCTCGTGCGAGAACAGATCAACGTTGCTTGGGGTGAAAAGCTCTCATTCACTCAGGATGACGTGAGGATCAACGGCCACGCGATCGAATGCCGGGTTTATGCCGAGGATCCGGATGCTAACTTCATGCCGTCACCGGGACGAATAACGCGGCTGAGGCTGCCGCATGGGCCAGGTGTTCGCGACGACGGCGGTGTTTATGAAGGGGCAGACGTTTCGATCTATTATGACCCCATGATCTCAAAGCTGGCGGTTCATGCCCGGACTCGAAGCGAGGCGATCGACCGTATGCGGCGAGCGCTGATGGAATACGAAGTCGGAGGCATCAAGACCACATTGACCTTTTTCCGGGCGTTGATGGATGATCAGGAGTTTATCGACGGAAAGCTCGATACCGGTTTCATTCCGCGCTTTAAGGAACGCCATAGACCGGCGGAGATCCCTGAATCTGAAAGCGACCTTGCCGTGATCGCTGCTGCACTCTCATTTCAAAGCGGCGCCACGAACGCCGCGAATGCCGTTCCGGAGAACGCTCGAAGCAAATGGGCGATCTCCGGACGCCGTATGTGAAAAATGGAGGATGAAGGGCCGCTTCATCCTCCATTTTTTATGATGCCGTATCGGGAAGCTCACCGATCTGATCATCTTGATCGAGCGGCATTGACCGGCACGGCCGTGAAGTTGAGATCGACAAGTTCCTCCATCAACGTAAGGTTTAACGGTGTATTGGCGATCGCCATACCCTTACGATTTACGGTAAGGACATAAGTCTCGCCGACTGGCAGGTCGGCAAAGGAATAGTAACCGAACGGACTCGTTCGCGAAGTCAAAACATTACCGGTGCTTAGCTCCGTCAGCGTTAACAATGCTCCCGGCACGCCGATTCCGTTTTCCATCTGCACTCTTCCCGAGATCGATACCAGGGCCGCAGTAGGGTAGAGCATCACTTCAAAATATGTCGGGTCGATGCCTGCCCCATGGTGCGGATCTTGGTCGATACATTTATCGGGACCAATCAATACACATGGCTGGCCGCCCAGATTAGGCACAATGGGCATTGTTTGATCAAGCGAATCGGTCATGATCGAACCCGGATAACTCGAACTTGTCGCACTTGCTTGATTTGCGATGTGGCCTAGACTGTCCCAATTGATCGACGCGAGGATCGATACATGGATCGTACCACCGGGCCCTAGTACCGCATGGCTGGCCAATAAGTCATTTGTCCCCGTCCCGTTGAAGATCGGATTGATCGATCCAGTAGTCCCGGTGCCGAAAAGCTCGATCGTCGGCGAAGCGATCATGGTAACGCCGGCCGGCAATACCTCATTGATCTGAAAGTCATAAGCCGCTCCGTCACCGGAATTGACATAGACGATCTCCCACAGGATCGAATCGCCCGGATTCACCTCGCCGATATTGACATAGTCGTTCTCGATGGTAACCAGTTTGTACCCCGAAACGACCGGCGAGGTAAGATCGATATTACAGACCGTCGGCCTCGAAGGCGGCTGCAGCACCATATTCAAGAGCATCCTCTGTCCATTTATCAACTCGATATCACTTCCACCGGTACCATAATCGTGACCGCCGAGATATCCGACCATTCCACCTTTTCCGGCATAGAAGATCTTCGAGATCGTTGCGCCATAATGATCGGTATACGCTCCGGAATTTTGTGCCGCGATGAAAGTATTGTTTATGAAATTAGACGTCGGGGCTAACATCCAATCCTGCTCCTTGCCCCCCGGCTTAGACGATAGTGCTCCAATGAACTGCGAGTACGGCATGTCACCATTCGGATAAGTAAAAACGGTGTCGACATTATCGATTACATATCCGCGATTGGTCTGGTACTGTCCCAGAGGCACGACGTTCTCATATGTGTTTACCGCAGCACACTGGGCGAAGTAGTTGCCGCCGCTTTCAACAAAAGCCTTGATATTCGTGATCGCCCGTGGATCGGTCGTGTGGGCCTGCGTCACCAAAGTGACGCACGTGCCGGCGTTCACGGTGGTGTCATCGACGGCAACGTAATTGGGGATCAACGCAAAATCCAGCAGATCCGTATGGATCGCTGAATTTACGCTGCCTACGGCAATTAGCGGCCGGTGCGATAGCACATATCTAACCGGCACATCCACCGCGGCCGTGGTCTCATAGACCGCTACGTTATTTCCAAATGAGTTGATGAAGGCCAAAGCCTGATCACGATACTGCGGCAGAACGACCAGCGGACCACCGGAGAATGTTCGTGACGCAGTTGCGATCGCGGTTGGCTTGATGCGTTTTGCCATGACGCTGAAATCAGAGTCGTCCTTAGCCTTGCCGGCCTTGATCACCCAATAGAGCGGCATATTATTCTGCAGTAGGCGGTTTGCAAGTCCGTATGCCTTAACGTTGAATGGGACTCCGACCGCCTGATTGATGTTGTCCATCGGGATCACATACGATCCCGTCGGAATTGTCGTCATTGTCGAATTTGTAGGCGGGAGATCCTGGCACAACGTGACCTGAACCGCGGCTATCAACACGATCACCACACCTATCGAAAAGTACTTTACGAGCGAGGTTCCTCGCCATCTGTTATCGCTTCTCATGAAAGTCACCTCCGCACTTAGGGCCACGTTTTCTGTGAGCCCTTTTGGCAGTACAAGATCAGGAAGTCGCCGTATTCCGTTGCTGTTCGCCGTTTCGGCCCAGAATGTCCTACAGTAATGCCGTTTTGCGCATGTCAGGCGCCCCACTTCCCCGATTGTCAAACATCGCGAGGATCTCTTTTTCAGTATGCCTTTACCCTGTTCAAGGCAAACGTCGTGCCTCAATCCGTGTGTGAACTACCGTGTTTTCGTAACCGCGCGGTGAGTTGACCGGTCACCGTTTGGCCACCTGCGAACAATTCCGCGCAGGATAGTGAAAAACTACACGTAGAGGAAGTGAAACGGGTTATAGCTAAGCCTACGTTGCCTGCGGTACCGCCAAGCCGGCTCATACATACGATCCCCGGATTTTTCGAATCAGCTGCTAAGAGCTAATATATCTTGGTCGAACCTAATTTACGTTTGTCATCGGAGAATGCTCTTATGGAAGAACTTTTGAGAAATTTGATGGGAAAGAATGTCGACGTAACGTGCGGTGTTAATGCGACGTTCTGCGGAGAGGTGATCGACGTCAAGGGCGGTGTACTTTACCTAAGGGACGAGGCTGGCGAGGTTGCCTATGTCGCGATCGACAAGATCGCTGTGGTCTATGAACGAAAGGACCCTCATTCGCGTCCCGGCTTCATCGTCTAACATGCAAAATCAATAAGGCCCGGCGTGATCCAACGCCGAGCCTTTTTCATACTTCTTTTGTACAAACTACTTTTCCGAAGATACAGCTGAAACGCCTTGCGGGTTCAGCTTTCGAAATCCAACGATCCGGCTGGACCAGTACCCTTTGAACGGCGAATATGTGATACCTTTGCTCGAAGATGCGTGGTAAAACCCGTTTTCGTCGGCAACGATACCCATATGGCCAAGGCCGTTCAAAAACACAAGCGTCCCGAACTTGAAACGGTCATCTCCGTAAACTTCTTCGGACATTGACCAGAGGCTGCGGGCGCTCGCACGCGTGAACGGTACGCCTGCCTCGTTGAACACGCTCCAGACAAATCCCGAGCAATCGTAACGATTCGGGCCCGTCGAACCGTAAAGGTACGGGATGCCGTAACGAGCCTGTATTCCCGCCATGATCTTCGCACTGATACTCGAACCATATGCAGTCCGGCCGGCAGCAAAACCGGCAGTCGACATTGAGGCCGCCGTTTTCTTGACCAAAGGCTTTTCCGCCGGAGCCGGATTAACGACCACTATCTGATTTGTCAGCGTAGGACGCGAAGCTGAAGTCGTTCTCGAACTGTCTTGCGGAGCCGGCACGTAAACCGGCGGCTGATTGGTCGGTTGGCTGGATGTCGTTTTAACAACACGATCCCGCTGTTGCGCCATTGCGGTTCCGTCAAAAACAGTAGCGGCAAGCAACATGCAAACCGCTGCGAGAAAGGTCTTCTTAAACTTCATCAAATATTTCTCCGTTTTTTTTGATCGAGAACGCGGATCGTGTGGAAGTCGGTGATCGGGCCACCTACCCTATATAAACAACAAATAGCAGCGTTGTACCAAAAAACAACGATGCGATCAGTAAAAAACTGATTGTTGATTATTCGTTCTACCAAAGCTAACCATTATTATCACTTATAGCCGGCAATATTGCAAACGTGACAAAAATGGGACGTACCGATCCTAGCATCGGTACGTCCCCTTGTCTCCACCCCGCCTTCAGCGTTCCTTCAGTTGTCCGTTGATAATTCAAGACACACCGAATCGCGGCGGCATTCCAAATTAAATGACAAACGGCCGGAAATTTATTCCGGCCGCCTTACAAAATTGCATTTTGCCTACGAACTAGGCCGAGAAGGACGTACCGCAGCCGCAACCGCCGGTAGCGTTCGGATTCTCAAATGTGAATCCCGAGCCCATCATATTCGACGTATAATCGACGACGACACCATCTAGATACTGCGCCGAAAACATATCGACAAAAAGCTTGATGCCGTGCTTGTCTAGGACAAAATCACCCTGACGTGATTCTTCCTCGATGTTGAGGCTGTACTGAAAACCGGAACATCCACCCGGAACGACACGGACCCTGAGACCAGCCGTTTCCGGTAGATCTTCCTCCGAGGCGAGAAATTTCTTGATCTCGACCGAAGCTGCCTCGGTAACATTCAGATCACACGATGGTGCTGCAACTGCTGACATATAGGTATATAACTCCTTGTTTCAATAATGACGACCCGACCCAGCGAATCCTTACATTAAAATCAATATTAACGCTTTTTCTGGTTTTGTCAATATTGACATGCTTCAAATACTCGGGATCAGGCCCTTTTCGCTGACTCGCAGGTTACCGTGTAACTCCGGTCCCTACAGCAAAGATCCCACTCGACGAAAAGCGGCTATCCAACTGTTTACTCGTCCCAAAAACCACATAACTTGCCCCCGGCGACATTGCCGGCGGCCCGACTGTCAGTCCGATCTCGGCCGACACAACGCGCGTTTCGCCCGTTGCGACATTTCGCATGAGAATGTTGCCGCCGAGGTTCGAGGCCTTCGTACTGAAAGCAACCCAATTGCCGTCCTGCGAAATGGCGATCTTCTCACCTTGCCCGATAGGGCTGTCACCGTTGCCAGATTGGCCATCCTTGCCGACGCTCGCACGTATCACACGACCTGAGTCGATCTCGACAACAAAAACATCTTGCAGTTTGTTTCCGTCACCGGGAACCATGTTTGTTGCGGTTGTCGCAAATGCCACGTACTTGCCGTTACCCGATATTGTGGGAGCCACTACTCGGCTCGAGCTTTCGTCACCCTGATCTTTGTCGCCGCCTGCCGCTGTCTTACTTATCCGTTTCAATTTTGGGTCACCGTTGCGCCACACATATATGTCCCATATAGTGTTTGTGTCCTCTTTCGTGAGAGGGAAATAATTATGAAATGCGATCGTCGACCCATCCTCTGAGATCGATGGGTTCGAACCGCCGCCGCCCTTTTTTGTTTTCTCATCGATACTTATTATCTTGATCGCACCGGAGCGGACATCTTTCAAATAAACGTTTGTGCTTGAGCCCCCCATAACTCCCGGGATTAAATTTGTGGCATTTGAGGTAAACGCCACCAGACTGCCATCGCCCGAGATCGATGGCTCGTAACTTTCATAATTCGTCTCCGTCTCGCCCTCTCCGGTGCTGACGGCAGTGATCGTGTTCCGGTCCGCGTTCCAGACGAAAATGTCGCGGACCCCATTCGTGTCGATCGGAACGAGATTGGAGGCGTATGATTCGAATGCGACCGATCTGCCATCAGCCGAGATCGCTGGCGCAAAGCTGTTTCCGTTACCCTCGCCATTTTGTGCCGAAGAACTTATCAGTCGGGTTTCACCCGTTTTTCGGTCGCGCCAGAAAATTTGCCTGTATTTACCGGTCGAACCGCCAAGCCCGGCTGCATAGGACACAAACGCAACATATCGTCCCTCGTCAGCCCCTTTTCCGCCGATCACCGGCGAAACCGAGTCATAATAGCTTCCCAGGCTTTTGTTGTCTGTACTGCGGCTGATGAGTTCGACCATCGGAAATTGAGGCGCGGGCGGGGTCGTGGTCGGCCCCGGTGATGTTCCGCAATCGGCCATGACCGTCAATGGAGTAGTGGGAACTGTACCGCGGGCGTTGGTCATTCGGCACGTTCGCGGACCGTCTGCCTGCGAAATATCGTAGTCATCGCCAGCCGGAAATCCTCCCAGATTAGCCGTAGCGTTGAAACCTATGCGGAGTGAACGCCTGTAGTTATCCTTGAAGCTAAACTGCTCGCCGGCGCCAATACCGACTATATTGAGTTTGAAAAGCGTTAGAGGCGGATGGCCGCAGTTTACCGAAACGACAATATCTTGGTCGGCAAAAGTGCCCCGCTGACCGAACTCAATAGAGCAAGCTCGCGGCCCGAAAGTTTGCGAGAGCGTGTAAGTCTGTCCGGGGCCAAAGTCCCTCGTGAAGTAGGCCACAGAAGCCTTTCCGTCCAGAACCACCTTTTCATTATTGCCGATCGTAAACTCGAACCGTTCCTTGTTTGAATACATCGAGCTGTTATAGGCGACGCCAAGCCGATATTGGGTTTGAGCGGCCCCGGCGGACGCAGTAACCAAAACAAGAATTGAAAGCATCAGGAATTTCGGTGGATTGGTCATAATTGCTTAATTCTATCGTATGCAGTCATACATTTTGCGACAAATTTTCGGAGCAGAACTGGCCGTATGGTCAGTGAGCCGTTCGCACGGCTTTATGGTAAGACGTATTTCATCGATGCTTTTGCCGGGCGATAAAAGGTATTCAAACAAAACTTGGGCTCATCTAACCCCGCCGCACTTACATCTACACGGTTGAGAAAAATTCTATTTTCGAATCTCATTCGGGCATTGCCCATATTGATAGTGGCAATTACGAGCTGTAAAGGAGCATACCGAATGGACTCGGCTTGGGTTGGATGGGAGAAACGTCAGCTTTCCTATAGCCGCCCGGGACCGAGATCGCCGACGGCGGTCAGATTCGCCGTGAAATTCTGGCCGCGGTAAACGCAGGCAAAATTTAAATTGGCCGGTCCGGGCTGGCCGCTATTGTCCGCGGGTCAAGATCACAAGTTCTGGCTTCATTGCCTCGATCGAAACCTGACGGGCGACCGCCTCGGCAACCTTTCGGAAAGCCTTTGCCTGGGGCGAGTCCGGAAACGATACGACCACCGGAACACCGTTGTCGCCGCCTTCGCGAACCTCCATTCCCATTGGCACTTCCCCCAGCAGATTCAGCCCATATTCGTCGCACAGCATCTGGCCGCCGCCGCTGCCAAATATCTCGTACTTATTTCCCGTATCGGGTGCGATAAAATATGACATATTCTCGATCACTCCGAGCACGGGCACGTTGACCGTTTCAAACATCTTGACCGCTCGCCGAACGTCGGAAAGAGATACGGCCTGTGGGGTCGTAACCAGCACGGCCCCTTGTACCGGCACAAGCTGGGCCAGGCTGAGTTGCACGTCACCGGTCCCGGGCGGCATATCTACGATCAAATAATCGAGCTCGCCCCAGTTAACATCGGACAAAAACTGCCGGACAACCCCGTGCAGCATCGGCCCGCGAAGTATCATTGGCTTGTCACGCGGAACAAGGACGGCCATTGATATCATCTTGATGCCGTGAGCCTCGACCGGACGGAGTTGGCCGTTTTCGACCTCCGGCTGATCGTAACCCGAGCCGAGCATCATCGGAATGTTAGGCCCGTAAACGTCGGCGTCCATGATACCCACCTTAGCTCCGTCGGCTGCAAGCGCGACGGCGAGATTGACCGCAACGGTCGATTTGCCGACACCGCCCTTGCCTGAACTCACCGCGATGATGTTCTTGACACCAGGGATCGCGACATTATTGGCAATGCCTCGTCCCTGAGGCACTTCGGCATCCATTCTCACCTTGACGCTTGTGACGCCCTCGAGGCCCGATACGATCGTGGTCGCGTCCGATTCCATCTCTTCCTTGACGGGGCACGCCGGTGTCGTCAGCATAATGGTAAACGAGACATCACCGCCGCTGATCTCGAGGTCGCGAATAAAGCCGAGCGTAACAATGTCTTTCCGCAGGTCAGGGTCAATGATCTGCTTTAGAGCTTCTAATACTGTTTCTTCTGATATTTGACTCATTATTGATAATTAAAACCCGCATCTTGCGGTTGGCAGTATTATATCAAAACCACCAACACAAACGCCCGCGGGCAATTTTAGATCACTCTCCAATTCACGAATCTGTTGACTTCACTGGTTTCAGCCCTCGGCCGAGCCAAAATCCATCGAATCAAGATCAGCGTCGGAATCAATGGGTTTGCCCAAAAGTCTGAGCCAGACAAATCCCGCCGTTCCTGCCGTGAGAGACGCGATCAGGATCGCCATCTTCGATGAGTTGATTGAATCGGCATTGCCAACAAACGCGAGATTTGTGATAAAGATCGACATTGTAAAGCCAATGCCGCCTAGAAGGCCGGCACCGAAAACGTGCCGCCAATTCAGATCAAGCGGCAGACGACACACACCGATAGTCACTGCTACAAAGCACAGCAGGGTTATTCCGACAGGCTTTCCGGCCGCCAATCCGCCGATGATGCCCATACTGTTGACCGTGGTCAGATTGTCAGACCAGTTGTTACCGATGATTATCCCGGTATTGGCCAAAGCAAAGATCGGAAGGATCAGGAACGCGACCGGCTTATGAAGAAAATGTTCGAGTTTGTGCGAGGGCGACTCCTCGTCGTCTTCCTTTGACGAGAATGGAATTGCAAATGCCAGCAGCACTCCCGCGATCGTGGCATGAACGCCGGACTTCAACATTAGGAACCACATTAACACTCCGCCGATCATATACGGCACGAGTGACGTCACCTTCAGGAAGCGGTTACAGACGATTAGCAGCGCCCATACGGCGATAGCTCCCAACAGAAATGCGATCGATAGTTTTGCCGTGTAGAAAACGGCAATGATTATGATCGCGCAGAGGTCGTCAATTACGGCAAAGGCTACAACGAAAACCTTGAGCGACGCCGGGACCCGATCGCCCAAGAGAGCGAGAACGCCCAACGCAAACGCGATATCCGTTGCCATCGGAATACCGATACCTGCCTGTGCCGGCGTTCCCGCATTGAGAACAAAATGGATCACCGCCGGCACGGCTATTCCGCCCAATGCGGCAAATATTGGCAGCAGAGCGTTTTTAAAGTCTGAAAGCTCCCCGTTGTAAATCTCACGCTCCAACTCCAGCCCGATCAACAAAAAGAAGATCGCCATCAGTCCGTCATTGATCCAGTGCTCAACGCTCAGTCCGCCAAAGTAGCTTTGCCAAAAGCTCAAATAAGCCGTTCCTGACGATGAATTTGCAAAGATCAATGACATTACCGTGCAAATGATCAGCAGGATACCGCTCGACTTTTCCGAGTCGAAGAATGCCTTGAATGATCTGGATAATTTTCGCCGAACTACACTCATATTGATCGCCCAAAACTATCTAACATTTCGTCTGCTCCGAGATACCAGGACGCAAGAACGGTCGGTCCCCCGGCCAATGAAAACAGACCCAATAGCGGCGATCGACCGGCCCTCTAATTCGAACCCGCGTTAATTCGTAAACCTAATGATACAAAAGCAGCAACATTCTCGCTAGATGTTAGTGAAGGACACGATCTTTATGAAGCAATCTCTGCAAAAGGCAACCTTATTTCTGAGTGTACTTGCGATCATCGGCTTTTCAGCGGTCGAAAGTTCGGCCCAGACAAAAAAGCGCATCGGACTTCCCGAAGGTGCAAACTCCGTCGAGGTCAAGGGCTCGATCTCCGGCAAACGATTCGCTCTATACGAGATCTGGGCGGACAAAGGCGATGTTTGGGAAGTTGACCTTGATTCGGGCAATGAGTACATCGGATACACCGTTAAGGCTCCAAATGGTGACCGATATGATTTTTTGGAACCAAGCCCGACCGAGGGCTATTACCTGATCCGCGTCGAACTGAATTCGACCGGTTCGCGATCAAAAAAACCGGCAGCATTCACACTTAAGATCAATTTTGAAATGGAACCCGGCCGGCCGATCAGCTAGGCCTCGGGTGAGGAAAAACCAATGAAAAAGACACTTTTACTTATCATTTTTGCGATCGCAGCCATTGCCGGCTCGGCCGCCGACACATCGGCTCAGACTGCGGTAGTTTTCGCCAAAGGCGCGAGTTCGAAGACGATGACCATCACCGTCGGTCCGAAAGATATGAATACATATTCTATCGCGGTCCGCGAGGGCCAGGTCATCAACGTCACCGTTTCCGGCGACATTGCGATCTCAAAGACGAACGAGTTTCCCGTTATCGGGCTCAATCTCGCAAACGGCGTCGAGGATGTCGATCAGTGGCAGGACGGCGAAGGCTATCTCTCAGTGCTTGCCGGACAAACCAAAAAGTACGTTGTGAGCATCAACAACTCTGACCGCAAGCGGGCCCGCACGTTCAGCCTGAAGGTTTCGGTTACCGACAACAAAGCCGACTACATTGGCGGCGAATCTGTCGGCCAGTAGTCCCCTGTTCGACCGATTATCAGAGACCAGAATGCCGAGCGATCGGCATTCTTTATTTTTTGTTATATTTATTGGCCGGAGAGAAGTATGAGATCCATAGCCGTGCTGGCTGCAATTCTGATGTTTGCGTTGTCGCTTCAGGCCCAGACGACGCGGGTCAAACTGGGTACCGACGTGATCCTCGTCCAGGGCACCGTATTTAACTCGATCGATTACGACCTTTCGACCGGCAAAGCCCGTTACCTGGCCTACCGCTACATGAACAAGTCAAAAAGGTCGCTCATCATCACCGAGGTACGGTATGAGTTCGAGAGAGGACGGCCCGTCGCGAGTTCGGTCGAAACCTTCACGTGCCCGCTCGACAAGATCAGCAAGGACAAAAGCTACAACCTCGAAATGGAGGACGAAGCAGTCAGGGGCGGCAGATACTGGCGATTGACGTTGCTCGCGGCCGGTACCGGGGCTGACAACCTATTTTTCAAAAAGCAGAGCCTTTCTGCCGGGGATAAACCAACATCCGCTTCCGTTGGTTTCGTCACAATAAACATCACTGATCGAGCCGCGGCCGAAAAGCTGCTCGCCGACTTCACAAGGTGATGAAACGAGTCGTCGCCGGCTCGCATATTACCCTCGACACCGTGAGATCAGTTCACCGACAAACGCCGATCGCTCGGCGTTTCTTTTTTTGATACCACTTTCAGCATTTTCTCGCTGAACTATCTGACGGCGATCAACTTTCGGAACCAAAGGGTATCCTCAGGACGACTCGCCGTAACGACAATTGGTGAAATTATGAAAAAGATCATTATTTTAGCGGTAATTACTATCACTTTCAGCCTGACGGCTTTCAGCCAGGCAAAGAAGATGACGGTTCGTGAGTACTTTCTCGCCATTCCGACCGAATACATCAAGGCCGACGCAAAAAAGCGTGCCACTTGGATCGAGAGCGAATGGGCCGAGCAAGGCTATCTTTCCTTCGACATTCCGGTCAAGGAGTTGACCGGCGAGGATGGCGACGGCAAGGTTTTCGGCAGCGTTCAGGTATTTAACAAAAAGTCGGGCGTCATTATCGGCGTTGCGACCAACATGTGCGAAGAGGGCGTATGTCAGGGCCAACTGCTGTTCCTCGACTACAAGGGAGGAGCGTGGGAGGACGTCACTTCGGACCATGCACCGATGATCGACAATGACGAGGTCGTAGCTATCCTGCGCAAGGCTCCGGCTTTTGAAGAAAAGTCTAAGCTCAAGGACGGCGTCGAAGTGCCGATCTACTACAACTTCAGCGGCGGCGACAAGGTCCTCAGTGCGGTCGCCGGCGGCAGAAACGGCGACGGCGGCGTTGCCGTCAAGGCGTTCAAATGGAACGGCGCCGTCTTCAATGAATATGAATATCCGGAGAGCCCGGAATAATACAAACTCAAGGGGGAAAACCATGCGTTACCTAACTATTTTGCTTGCATTTATGATCGCGGCCGGTACGGTCGCCGCTTTTACCGCTCCACAGCCGGCCGAGACCGAGGCTGCGGCGGCGGCGAGCTTCAAGATACTCAACGACACCGGAGCGGACATCCAGATCCACACCGGCAGCGGCTTTGTCGAGCTTAACAAAGGGGCTTCGACGAGCATCACCTGCGAAGCGGGCCGCGAGATCCGCCAAGCCAACAAAGGAAAGAAAGGCGATGTGATATTCACCGTCGAAGATTCGATGTGCGGAAAGACCGTAAAGCTCTCGGCTTATCTCTAAATACTATGAACAAGCTATTACTTACCGTTGCAATTCTGATGCTGTCATCGACGGCGTCGATGGCACAGCTCAAGACGGTCACCGATTATTTTCTGGCGATGCCTAACGCGGCATATTCGCGTGATGCATCGGGTGCCGTCATCAAGGGCAAGGCGAAGGTTGACGCATACCGCCGTTCGCTGATCAAGATCGAGGATGTCAAGAACGGTTACCTGCGGCTCGAGGGCCCTTGGGAAGGCTGGGCCGAGATCGCACTGTTCAAACGAACGAGCGGTGGCTATATCGTCGCTCACGCTGAGAGCGGATGCGGCCCGGCATGCAGCGGTTTCGTCAAATTCTGGACCGTCAGCGGCGGTAAATGGACCAACGTCACCGCCGGTGTCTTCAAGGAACTGTCGAATGTTGACGCGGCGAAGTTGTTCAACCGCAAAAAGGCCGCCGAAGACGAAACGGCGTCTGCCGACGGCTTTCCGTTCTACTATTTGCTGCCCCGCGAGGGCAAAACGGTCAGAGCGGCCTGCAATGAGTGTTCAGACTCGGGCGGCGACGACTTTATTCTCGCCGAATGGGAGTTCGACGGGGCAAAGTTCGTAAGAAAATGATGAAAAAGTTCACATTAACCATGTTCATTTCGCTGATCCTGGCTGCGGCCGCCTATTCGCAGACGGCCCGCGAGATCTATTCAACAGCGCCGGCGTCGATCAAGGGTTCTTCGGCCAGAATGGTCGCCGAGACCGATTCCCTGCTCACGCTCAAGGCGGCGGGCGACGCCGACGGCGAATTCAAGGTCGTCGCCCGGACCAAAAACGAGACGATCGTCGGGCTAACGGTCAGCAGTTGTGACGCGAGCGAGATCAAATTCTACTCGCTCAAGGGCAATAAATGGAGCGAGGTCACATCACGCGTGATCAAACCGCTTGGCAAGAATGATGTGATCGAGATATTGAGAGTATCGCCCGCCGAGATATCTTCGCTCAACGAAAAGATCGAGATCGCATATTTCTACAAGTTCGCCGCGGACTCGACGAAGCTCGAACTCATCGCCCGAAAGCAAGGTTCGTGCGACATCGCGGGCCGCGTTTATGGCTATACATTTGACGGAAAACGCTACAAGAGAGACTAACCAATGAAAGATCTACTATTTATCGCTATTCTTACATCAATTTTCGCGATCGCGGCGAATGCACAGTCGTTTCCCCAATCGTGGATCGGCACTTACGAGGGCATGGTCTCGAGCATGAATGCCGGGGAAACGCGTTCGATGACCATGTGGGCAAAGATCGAATTCGGCGAGGCCGAAGGCGGCCGCTACGTCGTCTATACCGAGGGCGAAAACTCCGACACGCAGAACAAATACGTCCTCACGCCGGTGGCCAACGCAATGACTCTGTCTTTCCATTTCGAAAACTGTATGCCGGTCGAATATGGCAGCAGCGAACCGTGCACCAGCGAGTTCAAGAAGGGCGATCTGATGTTCCAGCTCGTCAAAACCAAGTCCGCCGGCAAAACCGTCATTCACACGGTCTGGCGCAAGCTAAAAAAGGACACTCCGAAGGCTTTCTTCGTAAAGCAAACCTAGTTCGAGATTCCTAATTCGACAACCGCGGGCGTCGAATCGGCGTCCGCGGGCCACTTTCCGGCATCGCCCGGCGACTTTCCGTCCTTCCCCAACGAGATATTTGAGTTCCCCAAAGGCTGGCGGCTCGTTCCCGTCGCCTTACGGCGTGTTCCCGACGCCTATGTTTTCTTGAAGCTCTGCCTATCGATGTGCGGCGAAGCTCCGCTTCGCCGCACATCGAACGGCATAGCCGAAAGAAATATCAAGATCCCAAATCAAAATACTCAGCTTCGCCGCACATCGAA
>JAIBCA010000050.1 GCA_019694345.1 Pyrinomonadaceae bacterium
ACGCAATCGTCACGTGCTTGGTGAGGCCGAGCATTTCAAAAAGCTCGGCGGACTCCTCGTTGAGGTCAGAGAACACTACCTTTGCGCCGGAGCTCGCGGCCGTGTCGATGACGCCGAGCAGGATCGAGATGCCGATGCTGTTAATGATCTCGGTCTGCGAAAAATCGACGACCAGCTCCTTGACTCCCGATTCGAGCTTGTTCTTGCACTCCCGCTCGATCGCCTCGCCCGAGAGTTTGTTCAGATAGTCGCCCGCAAGCACGACCGCCTTGTCATCAGCCGCGATAAATGACGTTTCCGCACCGTTTTCAGTGATCACTAATGTTTTATCCTTGTTTAACTTAAGTCGATTTTGCGAAGATTCTACTTGAGGTAAGGTTTTAACACACACGCGCGTCAAATACAACACAAAAAACGTCTGCTCCGCACGATGCGCCGGCCCGCGCCTCGCCATCAGTGCCCTCGACTTCCTCTTCTTCTGAACGGAGACTCAAATTCCGGCTGGTACTATTTTACGGAAGGGTTACAGGTTCGCCGCTTCTTGTTATTTCGCGCGGATCAGGCCTGTTACCTAAATAGCCGGTGCGTTAGCAAGCTGTGCGGTCTGCCGGGGGCGGTCACTTTGACGCGGCTGCGATACATTCGGCAACCTTTGACTCAACGATGCCGCGGATCTCGTTCAACCGGTCATTTGACTGAGCCTCGAAGCGCAGGACGAGGATCGCCTGCGTATTCGACGCGCGCACGAGGCCCCAGCCGTTTTCAAATATGATACGGGCCCCGTCGATCGTTATCACCTCGTGGTCGCGCGCGAAATGCTCAGCGACCTTGGCGACGACGTCAAATTTGGTGTCGTCAGAACAGTCAACACGCAGTTCGGGCGTCGAGAAAGTCTGCGGAAGGTCACCCAGCAGTTCTGAAAGCGGCTTTTCGGTCTTCGAAAGTATCTCGATCACGCGGGCACCCGCAAAGGTCGCGTCGTCAAATCCGTAAAAGCGGTCGGCAAAGAAGATATGCCCGCTCATCTCGCCGGCCAACGCCGCGTCTTTCTCCTTCATCTTTGCCTTGATCAGCGAGTGGCCGGCCTTCCACATTATGCCGTTACCGCCGTGTTTGGCGATGTCGTCGTAGAGGGTCTGCGAGCATTTGACCTCGGCGATGATCGTCGCCCCCGGACGCTCCGCGAGGATGGATCGCGAGAGCAGCACCATCAGTTCATCGCCCCAGATGATACGGCCGTTCTCATCGACAATGCCTATGCGATCGCCGTCGCCGTCAAACGCGATACCGATGTCCGCACCGCTCTGGCGCACGGCGTCGATCGTATCCTCGAGATTTTCGGTAACGGTCGGGTCGGGGTGGTGATTTGGAAAGCTCGAATCGGGGTCAGTAAACAGCTCGACGAGCTCAACGCCGAGTTCCCTATAGACCGGCACACCGGTAACGCCGCCCATACCGTTGCCCGCATCGACGACCGCCTTGATCCGCCGCGGCCCGAGGTCGATCCGCGAAACTATATCGCGGCAATATTCGCCCAGTACGTCGAAATGCTCGACCGAACCGGCTCCCGAGGCAAACTGCCCCGACAGAGCGATCTGTTTGATCTCCTGTATCTGCGACCCGAAGAGCGTGGACTTGCCCAGACAGATCTTGAAGCCATTGTGATCCGGCGGATTGTGCGAACCGGTTATCATCACGCCGCCATCCACATCACGCGTAAAGACCGTGTGATAGAGCACCGGTGTCGGCACCATACCGATCAACACGACGTCGCAGCCCGTATCGTTGAACCCCTGTTTGAGCAGCTCGCAGAACAGCGGCGAGCTGACGCGGGCGTCATAGCCGATCGCGATCCGTTTTGCACCGTTTTGGCCGAAAAATGTCCCGATCGCCCGGCCGAGCGTGGCGACGGTATCGGTCGTCAGCTGCGGGCCGACGATACCGCGAATGTCATACTCTCTGAAAATATTGGGATCCATATGATTAAAAGGTAAGGTCAATTCTTACTTGAAAGGCGTCGGCGGCGCAATCGCCGTGAGCATTATCGGTCGGTGTGCGTGAGGTTCGAGCCCGATTTTGCTATACTTCGGGGTTGCATCCGGACAACACCACGCCGTTTCGACGCATCGAAAACGTTGTGTTTTAACGGTGCAGACGACATTGTTGATTATGAGATCACATTACCGCTTTATTGTATTCGCAGCCGTCCTTTTGTCGTTTTTTGCGATATTGGACGCCCGGGCACAGATCGTGAAACCGACGCCGCCCGTCAACCCTTCGGACGATCCCGGCGTTACCAAGATCTTCGAGGTGCGCTTGCCTGTTACGGTTTTGCAGAAAAACAAGCTGGTGACCGGCTTTTCACGCGGTGACTTTCAGGTCTTTGAGGACGGCGTCCAGCAAGAGGTCACGTTCTTTTCAGACGAAAAGACCAATCCGCCCGTATTCGTCGGTGTTCTGATGGATACCTCGCCCTCGACGGCCGGCAAGATCGGGTTTTCGAAAGAAGCGGCAAAGAATTTCATTTACACGGTGACGCGTCTCAGAAAGGACAAGGCGGCATTCATGACCTTTGATCACGAGGTCAACCTCCGTCAGGATTTTACGGACAAACTCGACCTGCTCGACCGCGCTGTCGATAAGGTCAGCAAGGTCGGCTCGCAAACGTCGCTGTACGACGCCGTTTGGCAATTTTCAGACGAAAAGCTCCGCAACGTGCCCGGCCGCCGCGTGATCGTGCTGATCACGGACGGCGACGACACCTTTAGCCGTGCCGAGCTTAAGGACGCGATCGACATTGCCCAGCGAACCGAAACCACAATTTTCGGCATCTCTACCAAGGCGGGCTTTCTTGGCACGGTGCCGGGCGTCGAAGCCGGGACCGTCAAGGACAAGGGCGACAAATATCTGACCCAGTTGTGCGAGGAGACGGGCGGCGAAGCATTCTTTACCGGCGATATGCTTGAACTCGAACGGGCGTTCAAGAAGATCTCCGAGGAGCTTCGTTCGCAGTACATCATCACTTATCGGCCGGCCAATCAGAATTACGACGGTAAGGACCGCAAGATCGAGGTCCGGTTTGCTGACAAGGACCGAGGCAAGGACCTGAAGATCCGAACCAAGACCAGCTATCGAGCCATCAAGGACAGCCTGAAGTAGTTTGTGCGGGAGTTCCAAAATGACCATTAGGCGTAACGCCATTCTCATCTTTACGGTGCTCGCACTCGCGGCGGTCTCGGCTGTCGGGGTCAATTTCGTTTCGGCTCAAAAGAGCGATGCGCCTGGCACCGTCCGGGCGACGCCGACGCCGACGCCCGCTGAGGATGACGAGATCATTAAGATCGACACCGAGGTGGTCAACGTACTCTTTACGGCTCAGGACCGCAACCGGCGGCTGCTGACCGACCTCAAACAGTCGGACGTACGCATTTTGGAAAACGGAGCACCGCAGGAGGTCGTTGCATTCTCACGCCAGGTCGATCTGCCGCTGAGCCTCGCGATCGTCATCGACACCAGCATCTCGCAGGAGCGGACCCTGCCCGAGGAAAAGGCTGCCGCGATATCGTTCATCGAGTCGGTCGTGCGTCCGAAAATGGACGAGGTGTCGATCGTTTCCTTTACGGGCGAGACGACGCTTGAACAAGGGATGACCAATAATCTGACGCGGCTGCGGCGGGCTGTCGACCGCGTGCAGTTCGTCCCGCCGTCGGGCTATGTGGGCGGCGGCGTTATCGCCGGAACACCGCCGATCTCGGGCGATAACCAAATGGTAGCGGGTTCCACAGCGATATGGGACGCGATCTGGGTCACATCGGATGAGGTGCTCGGGCCCGCACCCGAAAAGACGCGGCGGGCGATCATCCTGCTGTCTGACGGAATGAACACATCAGGCCGCAAAAAGCTCGATGACGCTGTTCAGGCCGCGCTCAAGGCCGAGGCGATAATTTACTCGATCGGCATCGGCGATAATTTTTACAGCGGTGTGGACAAGGGCTCGCTTAACAAGATCTCGGAGCGGACCGGCGGCCGGGCTTATTTTCCGCGTGACGAACGCGAACTTCGCGACGCTTTCAAGCAGATCCAGGAAGAGATGCGTTCGCAGTACCTGATCGCCTATGAGCCGTCCGATCAGAAACGCGACGGATCGTACCGCAAGATCGAGATCCAATTAACGAACCAGGCAATGGTCCGCGATAAGGTAAAGGTGACCCATCGGCAAGGCTACTTTGCCAAGACAGGTGCCAACAAATAAGCGTTGCCGTAGCGGTCGAGTTTTAGATCTGAGGTTGAGAGGTGTTATCTAAAAGCACCTCTTTTTTCATATGAGCGACTATCAATTTGTAACGGTTTGGAATATTGACGCAGCTGTCGAAAGGGTGTGGGACGCGATCGAGGACGTTGACGTGTGGCCCGAATGGTGGAAAGGCGTGCTCAGCGTCACCGAAATCGAAAAGGGCGGCGAAACCGGTGTCGGGTCAATTCGCCGAACCGTTTGGCGCAGCGCACTGCCTTACAGGATCGAGTTTGACAGCGAGGTCGTGCGGATCGAGAAACACAAGCTGATCGAGGCTCGGGCCTTCGGCGAGCTCGACGGGCTCGGGCTGTGGCAATTTGAATCGGTCACTTCGGATCGGACTCGCATCCAGTACGATTGGCATGTGAAAACGACAAAAGCCTGGATGAACCTTCTCGCGCCTGTTGCAAGGCCCTTCTTTCGCTGGAATCACGACACAATAATGCGTTGGGGCGAAGAAGGGCTAAAATCGCGGTTGGGTGTGTGAAATCTAATATTCGATCACGTCGCAACTCTTAACTTTACCGTTGCGGATCTTGATGATCCACATCTTTGAGTATTCGGTCTCCGACAGCGGCTTATACTTTTGTTCCTTGATGAACATATTTGCGAGCGTCGGGGTCGTCGTATTGTGCGCCACGATCAGAAAGCGCTTTGTCTTCGAAGCCATCACTTCCGCGACAAACTCGTCCAGCTTCTTGGGGTCGAATATCGTGACCGGCTTCTTACGCCAGGCAGCTGTCGGGGTTGCTGTGTCGCGGGTCCTGATAAAGTTTGTCGAATAGACCGCTCCGGGCTTGTATCGCTTGATCGTCGTCACCAGGCGTGCGGCCCGCTGGCGTCCGATGTCGGTGAGCGGCGGATCGACCTTATCCGCCGTCGCCGAAATATCTTTTTCGGCATGGCGGACGAGGATGATGGTCTTTTTTTGTGCCTGGATGGCGGTGCCGCCGACGATAAAGACCAACAACGCCAACAGCGTTGGCCTAAAAAGCAGTTTTTTCGTCATAAGTGGTTCAGCAGCCGGCAGTATCAGATGAACATTTTGCCGGGATTAAGAATGCCGTTTGGGTCAAACACCTTTTTGATACCTTTCATCACTTCGATCGTAGATCGGTCCAGAGCGTAGTCCATATACGCCGATTTTACGTATCCGATGCCGTGCTCGCCCGATATCGTGCCCCCGAGATCGACCGACAGTTGAAACGTCTCGGCGACGCACTTGCGGGCACGTGCGATCTGGTCGGGGTCTTCGCGGTCGATGACGAAATTAACGTGTATGTTGCCATCGCCGGCGTGGCCGAAATTGGCGACGAATGTACCGTGTTTGCGGCCGATCTCCTCGATGCTTGCGACGAGTGCAGGCACCTTTGAGCGCGGGACGACGACGTCCTCGTTTATCTTGAGCGTGCCATATTTCATCAGGCTCGGGCTGATGGCGCGGCGGACGTCCCACAGCTTGTCTTCTTCGTCCGTTGACCTTGCCCGCAGGATGTCAAAGCCGCCATTCTCGCCGATGATACGCTCGATCATCACGGCGTTTCGCTCGACCTCGTCGCGCGAGCCGTCAACGGCGACGAGCAGTATTGCTTCGGCGTCCGGCGACAGCCCAAAGGCAAAATTCTCTTCGACCGCTGCGACGCAATATTTGTCGATGACCTCCATCGCCATCGGCAAAAGGCCCTCGGGCGTAAATTTGGTCAGCACCTTGCACGCGGCCTCCATCGAGTGAAAGTTCGCCCGCACGGTCGATGTCGCCTCGGGCATCGGCAGTAGTTTGAGCGTCGCTTCGGTAATGATGCCGAGCATGCCCTCGCTGCCGCACATCAGTCCCGTCAGGTCAAAACCGACGACATTCTTGACCGTTTTGCCGCCCGTGCGAATGACCTCGCCGGTCGCGGTCACCACCTCGAGCCCGAGCACGTGATGTTTGGTCACGCCGTATTTTGGTGTGCGCATGCCGCCGGCATTTTCGGCGATATTGCCGCCGATAAAGCTGTCCTTATAGCTGGCCGGATCGGGAGCGAACATCAGCCCGTGCTCCGCGACCGCCTGCTGCAATGCAAACGTCGTTATGCCCGGCTGGCAAACGGCATAGAGGTCGTCGACGTTGATCTCTATGATCTTGTTCATCCGGTCTGTGCCGATAACGATCCCGCCATCGACCGGTACGGCTCCGCCAGTGTATCCAACGCCGCCGCCGCGAGCGGTGACCGGAAAAAGGTACTCGTTCGCAAGCTCTAAGATCGCCGTCATTTGCTCAGTTGACTCAGGAAAAACGACCGCTTCGGGCGGAAACTTTTCCTTGACCGCGTCAGCTCCGTACGGCTCGACCTTGTCAGGATCGACCACTACATTATCGGCCCCGACGATCGCACGCAATTTGTCGAGCACCTGAGGACTGGAAGCAGTGGTCGTTTGGCGGCCGTGTGAACTGAAATGTATCGATTCGAACATAGTGACCCACAGCAATCGTATCAAAAATTCACGAACGGCGATATTTTTGTTAAAATTTGGTCATTCCTTGTTTCGCATAGCCTTCTTCCCACTATTTGCCCAAATTAACTTACGGAGAGTTTTAAGATGACCGATAAGAGCGATGAAACGCTGAAATACGACGAATACGAGCTTGCACTGACTACTGACCTCGACGACCACACGCCGGATCGGCCTAAGGGAATGCCGCTTCACACCAAGATCTTCATCGGACTCGCGGTCGGCGTGATCGGCGGTCTGGTCATGAACTGGACGCTCGGCGGCTCGAACCCATGGGTTTCGTGGACAGTCGAGAATTTTACCCGGCCGATCGGCCAGCTCTTTCTTAACCTCTTGTTAATGATCGTGGTCCCCCTGGTGTTCTCTTCGCTTGTGGTGGGCGTTGCCGGGATCGGCGATATCCGAAAGCTGGGCCGGATCGGATTGAAATCATTCGGGTACACGCTGATCCTGTCGGCCATTTCCGTTGTTATCGGGCTCTCTCTGGCCAATACGATAAGGCCCGGCGAACGCATCAGTGCCGACACAGCCGCTGCACTCAAGGCCGAATTCTCGACCGCGGGTTCTGCCGCTACCGAAGCCCAAAAAAAGGCTGCCGACTCGGCCGCCCAGGATTCTGCCCTGATGCAGGTGGTCAAGACCATCGTTCCGAGTAACGTATTCAACTCGGTTTCGGGTGCCAGTCCCAACATGCTTCATATCATGTTCTTTGCTCTGATCTTCGGCATTGCGATAACGCTATTGCCCGAGGGGGTGTCGGGGCCATTTGTTAAATTCAACGAGTCGTTGTTTGCCGTGACTGCAAAGGTCATCGATATGATCATGAAGGCTGCTCCGTACGCGGTCGCGTGCCTTCTCTTTAACAACATAGCTCAATTTGGCTTTGAGCTTCTATTTTCACTTGGTTGGTTTGTCGTGACCGTCCTTCTTGGGCTCGGCATCCATCTGTTCTTTGTCTATTCGCTCTCGATCAGATTTCTTTCCAGGATCAGTCCGATCGATTTCTTCAGGCGGATCGAGACCGTTGTGCTGACCGCCTTTTCCACGTCTTCATCCAACGCGACGCTTCCGACCGCTTTGCGTGTCACGCACGAAAATCTCGGGGTACCAAAAGAGATCAACAGCTTTGTCCTGACGGTTGGCGCAACAGCTAATCAGAACGGCACCGCACTTTACGAAGGGGTTACCGTGCTTTTTCTGGCACAGCTCGCCGGCGTCGAGTTGACCATCGCTCTTCAGCTGATGGTGGTATATCTGGCCATCCTCGGCGGTATCGGCACGGCTGGTGTCCCGAGCGGATCGATACCGTTCATTATCGGCATACTGTTCATGATCGGGATCGATCCGGCGTTGATCGCGATCATTCTCGGCGTTGACCGGATACTGGACATGTGCCGCACGACATTAAACGTCGTCGGTGATGTGACCGCCGCGACCTTTGTCGCGCGAAGCGAGGGTTACGAGCTGCTCAAGCCCGCGATCGTATCGGATCCGTCTTAGGGCAGGGTCATGGGATCGTACTGCAGGAATGTGCTCGCCGATATTTGTCGGCGGGCATTACTTGTTGCCGGGGGCAGGAGCTGCCGTGCAATTTCAAATACGGCAAATTTCTGCTACACTCAGCCGCATCCTTTACTTCTCATCCAATGAAACTCGGTTTTCGCAGTCAGTAGTTGGATAGACAAATAACAAATATGAAACTGCCAAAGATCTCTTTGACCTGGAAGATCATGATCGGCCTTGTGCTGGGTATTTTTCTTGGCTGGCTGATCCGCGAGTTGGACCTGCGATCGGGTGACCATCATGTTTTCGGGATCGAAACGCAGTCGATCCTGAATGTCATTCGATCACTGTCAACGCTATTTTTGAATCTGATCAAATCGATCATTGCTCCGTTGATATTCGCGACACTCGTCGTCGGTATCTCGGGGACCGGCGACATAAAGCAGGTCGGGCGTATCGGTGCAAAATCTCTTTTATATTTTGAGATCGTGACGACATTGGCATTGGTCATCGGGCTGGCGGCGGTGAACATTACGCAGCCTGGTAAAGGTGTCTCTCTTGCCGGTATCGCCAAGGGCGAAGATAAGGCGGTGCTCGCGCAAAAGGCCCAGAGCTTGTCAAAAGAGGCCAATGACGCGGCCAAAAAGGCCGAGGAGCTTAGATCTCAGTCCGCGACCAACCCCGGCGCGTTGGCCGAAGCCGAAGTTCAATCGGCGGTCGCCGCACAAAAGGCTGCCGATGCGGCAAGTGCCGCGGCTAAGGGCCTGACCGCCTCTGAACCGCCGGCAAAACCGCAAAGCTTTGGCGACATCATCGCCCACCTCTCGCCGACGTCGATCATAAAGGCGATGGCTGAGGGCGACGTGCTGCAGATCGTGATCTTTTCGGTGATCTTTGCTCTGGCGGTCACCGGCATCGGGCCAAAGGCAAAGCCGGTCGTGGACTGGTGCCAATCGCTGGCCGACATCATGTTCCGCTTTACGGAATACGTAATGAAATTTGCCCCGGTCGGCGTCGGCGCCGCGATGGCATACACCATTGCGCATAACGAACAGGGATTGGGTGTTTTAAAGAATTTGGGTGCCCTAATTTTGACGTTGTACGGCGCATTGATCTTTTTCGCAATAGTTGTCTTACTGCCTGTGGCATTGATATTTAAGGTTCCGTTGCGGGATTTCTTTAATGCGGTAAAAACGCCTGCGGCGATCGCATTTGCAACGACATCGAGCGAATCGGCCTTGCCCAAAGCAATGGAAAACCTCGCCCGTCTGGGCGTACCGCGCCGGATCGTCGGATTCGTTTTGCCGACGGGTTACAGCTTTAATCTCGACGGCACGACACTGTACCTCTCGCTTGCCGCGATCTTTGTGGCGCAGGCCGCAAACCACCCGATCGCCGATTTTGCGACACATTGGGAACAGCAGATCCTGATGCTTGTCACGCTCATGCTCACCAGTAAGGGTGTCGCGGGTGTGCCGCGGGCGTCGCTTGTGATCCTGCTGGGAACCCTCGCGTCATTTGGCCTGCCGGCTGAGGGCGTACTTCTGATACTCGGGGTTGATGAGTTGATGGATATGGCACGAACGATGACGAACGTCATCGGCAATTGCCTGGCGACCGTCGTGATCGCGAAGTGGGAAAATGCGTTTCGCAACGACGAATGGCGTAAGGAGGAAGCCGAACTCGAGGAGGTTACAGGCCTCGAGCCGATAGTTTCGACCTAGACGAATATGTTCCCGATCGGAGACGACAACTCAGACAGACGCATTGTGCCGGTGGTCAATTACGGCATTATCGCGGTCAACATTCTCGTCTTTGTCCTGCTCCAACAGCTCGGCAGCAATGACGCGTTCTCCTACGCATTCTCATTGGTGCCGAAAGAGGTCACGACCGGTGTCGACCTCAACGGTATTCAGATCCTTCGAGATTCGCTTGGGCGAACGGCCGAGATACACCACTACGCCTCGCCGCTCCCGGTGTATTTCAACTTTCTTAGCTCGATGTTCATGCACGGCGACATCATGCATATTTTCGGCAATATGATGTTTCTGTTCATTTTCGGCGACAATATCGAGGACCTTCTGGGGCACATTCGCTACCTGATTTTCTATCTGGTCTGCGGATTTGCCGCTGCTGCGGCACAGATACTAATGGGGCCGGATTCGATCATTCCGATGCTCGGAGCCTCAGGTGCGATCTCGGGCGTGTTGGGCGGTTACTTGCTGTTGTTTCCCAACAAACCGGTCAAGGCGATCATCTTCAATTTTCTCACGACCGTTCCCGCTTTTGTCGCCCTCGGGATATGGATCGTATATCAACTCGTGATCGGCTATCTCACGCCGGCGGGTACAGGGGGCGTCGCATATGCCGCCCACATAGGCGGATTTTTTGCAGGACTCGCGTTGATCAAATTATTTGCGATCGGCCGAAACCGCTAAATTTCGATCAGACAGCCCCCGTTCTGCGGTTGCAGGTTCGGGTTGTGGAAAGGATCGTGATCGATGACGTCACGCCATCTGTCAGTGAACAGACCCGCCTCGGCGGCCGACGTTTTGGGGTAGCGTGCAAGAGTTCTTCCCTTCGGCAATTTCATTACAACAAACGGATCATGAACGATCCTTTTGCCCGCACCTCCTAACCGAAGGCAAAGGTCTGCTCCCGCGAAACAGCCACCAAACTCGGTGTCAAAACCGCCCACCGAATCAAATTCGGACCGTCTCAGTGCCATGCAGCTCAGCGAGAGCGCGGAGAAATTTCCGATAACCAAGTTTCGGCACATGATTCCGGGCTCGGCTATCTCGTAACTAAAATGAGCGACATTGACGATCCGCTTGCCGCCGAGTACCAAGCCTCCGTCGATAACGCGTTCATTGTAGTCGATGACCTTGGCCCCAACCGCGCCAACGCCCGGTTGGAGTGCGAGGCTCACAAGTTCGCTTATCCAATCACCGGAAGACTCAAGATCTGCGGCAACGAAAATGACTACTTCACCCGCCGACCGCTCTACCGCTTCGTTAAATCTAGTTGCGAACTCGCCGTCTTGCGAAACCCGAATGACCTCGACGCTGAAATCACCAATTGAACTCGCGCGCTCATCGAACGATCTTGATCCATCGCCATGAACTATCAACGAGATCTTCGGCATTGTTTCGGGCGATCGGTAGCGGACACGGTGCAGGTTTAAGTAGGTCGCCTCGACATCGGCTGCAACACCGCACCGCGCCAGATGCTCGCGGATCGCCAACCGGGCACGTTCGTGAGCGTATGGTTTCTC
>JAIBCA010000085.1 GCA_019694345.1 Pyrinomonadaceae bacterium
TCGTCTCGCTACCGGTAATCGTGTGAATTATCGATGCGACGAAGATCCGCAACACGAACGAGTAGAAAAAATACTTGAACGGCGCCACATATCCGACCCGTTTCCCATCCAGGAAACCGCGAACGAACTTTCCGGGATGGTGCAGCAAGGCCCAAAATGTTCGGAGTGCCGAAAAAAACTCGAACTTTTTGAACTGATCGTAAATTTCTTTACCAATTCCGTTGAAGGTATATCGCGATACACTGACCGGTTGGCCGCATCTCATGCAATACGATCCCTGCACCACGTTTCCGCAGTTGAGACAATCGATCTCTAACGGGGGCGGAGGAGTATGCAGCAAGACCTCGGAAAGTCGAGCCAGGGTTCTGTTCTTTTTCTTATTCCTTTTCTTTCTAAACTTCATTGATCAGCAAGTTTATTCCACAATCAAGAGCATACCCGGCTTGAAGTTCTGATATCCAACGACGAGGAATTGTCCGCATGCATCCCTTGTCGTTTGCGTTCGAAGGTATGGAGACCGTGAAACTGACCGGAGAGATCTTGGTAATATCCCGGGGTTCTACGCGATAAGTACAGTCGGGTATCGAAATCAAATTGGCGGCAACTTTCAGAGTGGTGTTTGTGATCGATGTTCACCTGACCGCGAGGCAGGCAGAAACCCTTAGTAGCCCGGACACTAAACGTATCAGACGGTTGCCGTCGCTACGAAGGATCATGCTTCACTTCCTCGATCTCTTCTTCCGGACTTGTTTCGACAGTCTTTGTGTCCGGAAACATTCGTTGATTGAGCCTGACGACAACGAAGTGGTCCAGAAATACGATCGCGGCCGCAGCAGCGACGATTATCACCCCGAGCAATGGTCCTAGCGAAAATGTACCTTCTACTAGACCAGCCGACTTTCTAAAGTTTAACGCCGCTGCATCCAACCAAAAATAGCGTACCAGAACAAATACCGCAAAGTACACAAAACTCATCCAAACAGCCCAAGAGCTTTTTGAAGACCACAAAATACCGTTACCCACGATCAGTAGAAGTGCAAACGTTGTCCACAAGACATACCAAGCCGTTTCGGAATTGTACACGAAGCCTTCCACGGCCGCGGCCGGAACACCGATGCTCTGGAGCCAACTCCACGAATAATAAGTGAAAAATCCGACGATCAATACAGAGAAGGCTAATAAGCCAAGATAAATTTTGCTCAACATTAACGAATCTTGTATCACAGTTAAGCTTCGATGACAAAAAAACGCCCGAGATCGGCTCGGGCGTTCCAGCGAGTGACTATTCTACTGCGCTCATTCCGGACGCATTGTTAGGTAGATGGTCTGACCTCGTCTCGTGATAAGCAGTAGGATCGGTTTACCGGCAGCTCCGTCAAGAACGGCTTTGACGTCCGCAACTGAAGTGATCGGACGCTTATTCATCTCAAGGATCACGTCTCCGCGGGCAATGCCGGCTGCCGCCGCAGGCCCGTTCGGGTCAATATCGGCAACGACAAGCCCATCATTTGAGTCGAGCCCCAGTTGTTTTGCGATCGCCGGCGTTACAGGTTCGAGACTCAATCCGAGTTTCCCGCTCTGATCGTTTGAGCCCGGAGAGCCCGGACCACCTTTCGAGTTTGAGTTTTTTGCTTGCTCATCGGTGTTAAACTCGTCAAGCGTTGCAGTCAATTCGACCTCCCTGCCGTCACGGAGAACGGTCAATTTTATCTCAGTGCCCGGCAGGGTTTGGGCGACCTTGTTTCGAAGAACATTGCTGTCTTCGAGCTTTTCGCCATTAATGGCCGTAATGATGTCGTTTCGCTTAAGGCCTGCCTTATCACCGGCACTGCCCTCCCTAACGTTGCTGACGAGGATGCCCGACCTATCCTTGAGGTCCAGGGCTTTGGCGATATCGTCTGTTACATTCTGAATGTTGATCCCGAGCATCCCGCGGCGGACCTTGCCGTCCTTCAGAAGCTGCTCCATCACGGACTTGGCCATATTGGAAGGGATAGAAAATCCGATCCCGATATTGCCGCCGCTTGCACCGCCCGGCGAGAGGATCTGCGAGTTGATCCCGATGAGTTCACCCGCGAGATTTACCAGAGCACCGCCCGAGTTGCCGCGATTGATCGGAGCGTCGGTCTGAAGAAAATCTTCATAGCTGCCGTCACTGAGGCCGGTCCTGCGGCCCTTTGCCGAAATGATGCCGGCCGTTACTGTTTGGCCGATGCCGAGCGGGTTGCCGATCGCCAAAACAATATCGCCAACACGTACAGTGTCGGAATTGCCAAGTGTTAAGTACGGCAGCTGTTGAGCATCGATCTTTAGGACGGCAAGATCACTTGGCTGATCCGATCCGACGATCTTAGCTTCAAACGACTTGTTATCGCTCATAAGGACCGTGATCTTCTCGGCACCGTCAACGACGTGGTAATTAGTCAGAACGGTTCCGTCCGCGCTGACGATCACGCCTGAACCAAGCCCCCTTTCGATCTGCGGCCGCTGATTCGGCATTTGCCTCGGCATAGGCATTTGCCGAAACATGTCATCGCCGAAAGGAAACATCTGAGGCTGATTTTGCTGCGTCTCCTTATGTTCGGCCTCGATCCGGACGACTGCCGGCGAGGTCTTGTCCACAATGTCCGCATAAGAAGTTCTCACCCCGTCAACGACAAGCGGTGCAGCCGGGGCCGGATTTGTGGTTGGCGGAACTTCGCCACCGGCGAGAATGCCGGTTTTACAAGCGCCCGAAGTGGCAACAAGAGTAAAAAGTGCAAAATAAAAAAACTTTCTGCCCAACATTTTAAGAATTCTCCGAGAAAGATCGAATTGAACCGAATGCTCGCTCGATTATTTCACGAGCAATAACTATGCTGTTTAATACGATGCGCCGGCCTGACAGGTTCGCAAAAAATCTCAAGCTTACGAGACCTTTGGCGTAATGTTTCGAAATACATAAGCAAGCGATTTGTAAACCAGCTTTGAACAAAGAAACGCTGGAGAATCGTAATGTTCGTTATATGAATATTCGACAAGGTCCATACCGACAACCCGTTTCTTTTCAGCGAGTTTACGGATGAGAGTTAAAGTCTCATACCAACCAAGGCCGCCGGGCTCAGGTGTCCCGGTCGTCGGCACGATGCTCGGATCCAATCCGTCGATATCGATGGTCAAATAAACATTTTCGGTCAGTTGGTCGATGGCCTCATCGATCCAATCAGTTCGGCCGACGATGTCGCGAGCCCAATAGATCGTCGTCGGCAGACCGTCGCGCTTAAGCGATCTTGCCTCGTCACCTGAGATAGAGCGGATGCCGACCTGAACTGACGGGATCCTGAGGTCCTTGACCACACGAGCCATTATGGAAGCGTGTGAGTGCGGCGTCCCGTCGTAATCATCGCGCAGATCCGCGTGGGCATCGATCTGCAGTACACTGAGATCGTTGAATTTCTCATTATGTGCACGGATGATCGGCGCCGAAACCGAATGCTCGCCGCCAAGCATACAGATGAATCTATCCAGTTCGAGAAGCTCTTTCGAGTATCCGTATAGATCATCCATCATTGATTCGGGGTTTTCGCGAGGTGTGAATTCCGGTAGAGTATGGATCCCAAGCTTATATACCTCGGCATCGGTCTCCTCTTCGTACAATTCCATATTGCGCGAGGCGTCAATGATCGCCATCGCTCCGGCACCGGTTCCGGTACCATATGAAACGGTTCCTTCGTACGACACCGGAAGTATAAGTATTTTGGCGGTATCGATGTCAGAGTATTGCGACTCATCGATACCGCCAAAGTTCATCGGCAGTTCTGCTGATTGACTCATAATTAGACCTACGGAACGTCAACAACCAGATCCTTTCCGGCAAAGCTGAAATTCGGCCGTTTGCGACCTTTCATGAACTTTGCAGCGGTTTGCGAAAGCGCCGTAATGATCATCGGAAGCGCTATCGACGGATCGCTGGGGACGTACGCAGTCGTAGCTCCACGAAGCAATTTTCCGAATGTCGAAGTGTGGTTACCGGCAAATGACGGTGTCCTGATCTCGAGCGGAGCCGAGTCGGTCGTGATCGAGATCGCATATTTATGGCCGCGAATATTCGTCCTCGTGATGTACGACGATACCTCCGCAACATTGACCATGTTCTGGCTGTTCGTACTACCGAGAGTGATTATGCCTGAATTGCGTGTGCGCTGAGCGATCTGCATCATTTCCATCGTATCTTGGGTCGTGTCGAAGGAGATGTTGATCTTCTTCTCAAACTTCGCACGGGCAATTCCGACAGACAGTTCGGATCCGCCAAGATCGGGGCAGTAGACGGGGATCCGCGACTTGAATGCCGAGGTAAGGATGCCGTCCTCATGGGCGATCTCCGACAGCTCACGTCCCATCAGATGCAGAAATTCGCGAACTGAATACGAGCGGCTCAGTTCAAGCTGGTTGATAACGCTGCCGATCCATTCATCCGCTTCCTGATACTCCTCACGATTAGCGAGAACATCACCCATTCGCATCACCTCCGAGGCGTCGAGTTCCTCGTCATCCATGCTCGGATGGGCCTGAAAATGATTGCGCCCGAGTATCTCGTGGATGTCGTGATAGAGCACCGTTCCGGACATCACGATGACATCGACAAAACGGTTTTTGATCACGTAAGCCAGCAACCGACGCATACCAGACGGGATCAAATTACCCGAACCGCAAAGGTATATCGTCGAATTGTCGTCCAGCATATCCAGCCAGATCCGATGTGCCTCGGCCAGTTGTTTGGCGCCGAAGCCGGCACCTTCCATTTTTTCCAGAAGTCCCGCGACCGACCGATCTCGGTCGATGGGGATAGGCCTCGTCGGTACCGTTAAAAATTTCGAAGCCTTCGTTTTCTTTTGAGCAACCATAATTTCTCCGCTAATAAATTAACTTAACTGTCTTCTATAACTTTTATGTCTTATCTTTGGTGCCATTGGGCGTCAGATATGTGTAACTTTCGACCTGATCCTCGTAAAATTCGATCAATTTGCTGCCCTCGGTATTGGTGAGAGTGCCTTCTTTGATCCTCATCATCACCGCCTTCCGAAAGTTGTCGTGAAGCTGTACTGCGTCAAATCTGACCGACGCGAGCGAATCTCCCAAGGTCGCGCCGTAAATAACCTTTCTGATAATGTAGCCGTCCTCACCAATAAAAATGTGTGCTTCGTGGGGAACACCGAAGAGGTTATGGTTATTGCCCATTACCTCCTGATAGGCTCCAACCAGCATCATTGCCAGGTAGTATGGCTCATTTTTAACAAGCTTATGCAGTTCGAGAACGGGCTTAACGTCGTGAAGGTCGACAAACTTGTCGACGATACCGTCCGAGTCGCATGTAATATCACATAGCGTAGCATATTCCGTGGGCTTTTTGTTGAGTTTGTGGATCGGCACTATTGGAAACAACTGTTCAAGAGCCCAGTTGTCCGGCATCGACCTGAAAACCGAAAAGTTGGCCAAATATTTGGCGCACATGAGCCGGCGAAGATCATCAAATTCCTCAGAGACGTATTTCTTGAGCTGGGCGTATTGATCGGCCTTTTCGCAAATATCCCAAAAAAGAACCTCGCCTTTACCTTTTGCTTCAAGCGATATCAGGCCGAGATTGAACATTGTGAAAAGTTCCTCGCGGTGCTCCAGAGCATCGTGATAATACTCGCGGTAATTTTTCGCGTTGATCGTTTCGCGAAGGTCAAACAGTTCCTTAACAACCTCAGGGTCGTCCGCTGCCATCGTCATGGGTGAGAGGTCTTCGACAACGGTTTCGATCTCATCCTGTACATTGGTGACGAGAACCGCGTGGTACGCTGACAGATAGCGGCCTGATTCTTGGATGATCGTCGGATGTGGAACGTTTTCGTCATCGCAAACAGTTTTGATGACATAGATCACGTCGTTAGCGAACTCGCGGGCATTGTAATTGGCAGACGATTCGAAAGACGTTCTCGAGCCGTCGTAATCGACGGCCATGCCGCCTCCGACATCAAGGTAGTCGATCGGGATCTGCATTTTCCGGATCTTCGCATACGTGCGTGCCGCTTCCTTCATCGCGTTCTTTATCCGCTTGATGTCAGTGAGCTGCGATCCGATATGAAAATGAAGCAGCCGGAGCATGTCGATCCTACCTGCTTCCTGCAGGCGACGTATTACCTCAAGGATCTCGGTTGTGGTCAATCCGAATTTCGCCGCTTCGCCGCCCGATTTTTCCCACTTGCCGGAACCTTTGGAGTAAAGTTTTACGCGGACGCCGATCATCGGCAGCTTGACTTCACCGTTGATCTTGGAGATCTCATGCGCGAGATCCAGCGTGTGGTCGAGTTCGCTCATTTTCTCGATAACGATGACCACATTTTTGCCGGCCGCCGCACCCGCAAACGCAAGCCTGACGAAATCGCGATCCTTGAATCCGTTGAGGACGAGCAAACTGTCCTTCGACTGCTCCAATCCGAGAGCGGCGTACAACTCGGCCTTCGAACCGGCCTCAAGCCCAAAGTTATAGCGCGTTCCTTCACGCAAATATTCCTCGATCACTGCCCGATTCTGGTTGACCTTCATCGGAAAGACGCATAGGTGACCGCCTTCGTATTCAAACTCCTTTATTGACTTTCTGAACGCTGTTTGAAGTTTGCGTATCTGGCCAAAGATCAGTTGCGGAAACCTGAGCAAAATCGGCGTATTGATGCCCCGTTTCTGAAGGTCGTCGATGATCTCCTTGATATCAGCCGTCAGGCTGTCATTCTCGGGTGCCCGAACGATCAAATTGCCTTTTCGATTGACGCCGAAATAATCTGCCCCCCAATTAGCGATGCCATAGGTCTCGGTTGTCTGATCAATTACTGCGCTCAAGTCCGTATAACTCCTATCAACAAAATGGCCTTTCCAATAATCAACAAAAACAATTAGCTTAATAAAAATCGCCGGAAATTCAAAGAGTCAATGATTACAGGGGCTTCACGGCGTTTTTTACCTTGCTCCGGCACCATTTCCTTCTGGCACAAGCCTTGCAACGTTTGCCAGCGGGAGAATTGGTTTTTCGGCGGATGACAGTTGCATCCTCACAAATTAGGCGCTTTCGCAGCAATGGCTGCTTGGAAAGTGCCGTACTTTGTCAAAAGTAGATGCCAAAATCTGTCACATTATCAATATTTGAAGGCGTTTGAGAGGTGTCGGTAATGAATAATAGAAACGAAGGCGGATTTTCGCTGATTGAACTTTTGATCGTCGTGGTGATCATCGGCATCGTTGCGACGTTGGCGGTTCCTGCGTTGCAGAAGGGTTTGCGTGCGGCTGAGAACGGCACCACGTTTGCTACGCTCAGAACCATCGGCTCCACACAGGTCGGCTATTATTCGCAGAACAACCGCTTTGGCCGGTTGAGCGAGTTGAACAATGTTCTTGGACAGGGACTGGGAACAACCTCGGGTAACCAGATCAATCGTGGCAAATTCGTTTTCGAAATGACGCCAGCGGCACCCACGAATACCGAGCTGGCGAGCCGGTACACGATAACGGCGACCCGAAATGTAAGCGGTGAAGGCGTTATTTACAAGTACGAGATCACCCAAACGGGCGAGATACGCCAGATACTCCCCTGAAAGCTCTCGTCATTCTCCCTTCCTCAAAATCCTCAATCACCTAGGGGTAAACAGTAATGAATTTTTTCGAAGACCTGGTCGTCGAACTTAAAGAAGAGAATCTATTGGAAAGCACGGTCATGGATAATGGCCCGGATGTATCTGATCCCGCTGCAACGCCGGCTGTCACCTCCGGCCCCGCGGAATTCGATGTTCCAGAAGAATATGCCGCGGAGCGGGAAAGCGATGTCCTCGAGGATGACGTTTTGACGGAGAGTTCCGGACGCAAAGGGTCATTCGGGCTTTCGAACATCGAACCTCCCGCACCGCCGAGGCCCGAACCGCCGGCGGCCGAATCGGCCGACATTCAGCTACAGGGTAATTCGGAGACCGTTGAGATAAGAAAGCCCTCATCTGAACGTGAATTCTTCATAAAGCGGGCGACGAGTGAGATATCAAGCCTCCAAATGGTCGAGGCCGTACTCTCGGCTGTCGAACGCGAGCGGATGAAGATCGTTCCGCGTTCCTACGATGATCTCGAGGCCAAGAAGGCTCTTCATGTTTTCCTTCAAATGGCTGGCGATGTCGAGACAGAAAGGCACAAACAAGCAGAATTTGACCTGTTGCGTGAGACCGAGGCGTGGTGTTCGGCTCTCGCCAAGCGAGACCGCGAGATCTCGGTCACCAACATCCGCCGCTACTGCGAGAATTGCAAACCGATGCTCAGCTCGCAGGCAATGCTTGCTCTGGCTCGGTTCTATCGTAACCTGCCGTATTCTGAGTCAGTTCGCGGTAAATTCGATTTTATTATTACCCGTCTTTTCTCCCGGCCGACGGACGACGACTTGCGGCTGCTCCTTTTTACACGGGATGAAATGTTCGGACACATTAAGACACTCTATGCCGAATGGTCCAGCATTCCGCTCTATTCGGCCGATGGCGAGGAGTCAAGTATTGCCCTGACATCACTGAGTTTTGAGGATCTGGCCAAAGAGGCGGAGGCCGCCGTCAATTTCGATGATCTTATCAGGAGTGATTTTTTCGGGCGCTTGCGTCTTTTCAAGGAGAGCATCGCAGAACTGTTTTTTGCACCATCGGTCACGGCGGCCGCGATCGAGTGTAACGTTAGGATCGGCAACAAGTATGTCGAATTGATAGACCGCGAGCGACGCAAGACTGACGCCGCCACCGTGCATGACCGGTTCGGTGAGATCGACGATCAAGTCGTGTCTGAGGCTGCCGGCAGAACTCTCGAATTGGTAAATCTTCTTCGGGAGAGGGTTGCTAGCGACGACGACTCAGACTTGGACGAAGTGATTCATGAAGAGGTCGTCGTGACTGAGGTCAGGCACGATCATCAAGCCGAGGAATCGAGCGAGGTCGAAATCGGTGCAAAACAGGTCTCAGGAGCGATTGGTCGAGCGATCGACGCGGTTCGCTCGGTCAATAGATGGTTTCTGCTTGCATCCGTAATCATGATCATCGCATCAGTCGGCGTTTTTGTTTGGGGCAATTATTTTGCCGAACCCAAGGTTTCAAGTACGGGGGTAAAGACGCTCAGTTTTCAGGGAACAGACCTCGCCGACGTGGTCAAAACCGCCAAACTGAGCGGTGATACGTTGTACGTTGTGGCCCAGACAAACCTCGATCAAATGTCGAAAGAGAAGCAGACCGAGGTCCTTCAAAAGCTCTATCAGGCTGGAAATGAAAAGGGCTGGACCGTCGTCAACCTGATGAATAGTGAGGGTAAGACGGTTGGTTACGTCACGCCGAACAAGGTCGAGATAATCAGCGCTGAAAGCAAATAATACCAATTAGGAAATAGCGGTCCGATCAGAATGTCGATCGGATCTCGCGTCAAGCCACGCCTGCGGTGATCGCAGCGTGGCTTTCTCGCGCCTATCGAGTCCATTGCGCGGAAAAGGCCGCTATGCCGTCTCCCACACCGTCATAGCCGCCTTTCCCAGTTATCGGGACCTGATTTTGGGGTCAGTTCCCGAAGCTAAATTGATCTTATGACAAGATAGTACGCCCGTCGTTATGCCAGGTCAATACTTTTTTTCTGTGAACGCCTACTTTTCGAAACATTACACGCCGACTTAGAGTATTATCCTAATAATTTCGATGTAACCTTCAACATCTTTGGAGCCCAGAAAATTTTGGCGAACGCCTCGCGATACGTGCTGGGCAAGCCGACCAAATCTCTATGAACAGAAAAATCCGAATCAGATCGTTTGTTGCCGCCTTGTTCTTGCAGGCGGTAATTCTGACCAATTTCGTTTTCGCTCAATCCGCCGTTCCGGCCGACGTTAATACCGCGATCCGGAAAGAGGCGATGGAAAATTCGAAGATATTTAACACCCTGCACTACTTTACCGACCTCTATGGCCCGAGGTTGACCGGCAGCCCCAATCATGTTGCGGCGGCCAATTGGGCAGTCAAGGAAATGACGTCGTGGGGATTTGCCAACGCCGCGCTCGAGCCTTGGGATTTCGGCCATCCGGGCTGGGTGAATGAGCGGGCGACCGGATTGATGATCGCGCCGGTACAGGACACGCTGACTTTTGAGGTGCTCGCCTGGACGCCTTCAACGAAGGGCGTAATCACCTCGACGGCGGTGCATATGGTGTTGCCCGACCGTCCGACCCAGGACGAATTGACCGCATATTTTGCCGGAATGTCTGGCAAGGTAGCCAAAAAGATCGTGCTTGTCGGGAAACCGGCTGTCGTGCCCGTCACGATCGAACCGGCTCCGCGCCGTATACCTGATGCCACAGCAAAGCAGCGTTTTGACCCGAATGCCGCCCCTCAGACGCCCGGATTCGGTGCTGGCCAGGGTCAGGCTCAGCCTGCAAAGCCAGGTGCATTGACAGGCGCACAGGTAAATGAACAACTTGATAAATTTCTGGTCGACAACAAGGTCGCCTTGAGGGTCAATGACGCGGCGATGGACCACGGCCTAATGCGGGCTTTCAACAACCGGACGTTTGACATTACCAAGGTCGTGCCGACGGTTGTAATGAGGAATGAGGATTTCGGCCGTATCGCCCGCCTGATCGCCCACGGGACGCCTGTGAATTTGCAATTCGAGGTCCGTAACCGAATTGTGCCCGAGGGCAAGACCAGCTACAACGTCATTGCTGAAATACCCGGAACTGATAAAAAGGACGAGGTCGTAATGCTCGGCGGACACCTTGACTCGTGGCATGCGGCAACCGGCGCGACCGACAATGCTATCGGCTGTGCCGTTATGATGGAGGCGGCCCGGATACTTAAGGCAATAGGTGTTAAGCCGCGTCGTACGATTCGCGTCGCCCTCTGGAGTGGCGAAGAACAGGGTTTGCTCGGATCTCAGGCATATGTCAAAAAGCACTTCGGAACGGCCGAGGCTCCGGGGCCGGAATTCTCTAAATTCAACGGTTACTTTAACATCGACAGCGGAACTGGGCGGGCCCGGGGATTCAGCGTTTTCGGACCACCCGAGGCGGCTACCATGATCCGTCAGGCCGTTGCTCCGTTCGCGGATATTGGTGTTGCCGGTGCGATCGCCACCAAGGGCCGCAATCTCGGTGGTTCCGACCACACGTCGTTCAGTGCTGCGGGACTGCCAGGCATCGGTGTTGCTCAGGACCCTATCGAGTATTTCACCCATACATGGCACACCAATCTCGATACTTACGAACGTATCATCGAGTCGGATGTCAAATCCTCGGCTATGGCGATCGCCGCCGTGGTTTATCAGTTGGCGATGCAGGAGGAAATGCTTCCGCGATTCTCAGCCGCCGATATGCCCAAGGCGCCGGCGCCCAGATAATGAGGTTTGTTGCCTCGAGTTATGATTCCCGAAATGCCCGTACTTTGAAGTGCGGGCATTTTTTTGTTGACCGACAGCGCGGCTCCGACTTATGATTTACCCACAATGACCTACCAATCTCGTACGACGATCGAGGATGACTGCATCCGTATTACTGCCACCGGTTCGTATTCGTACGAGCAGATGTATCAATTCATCGAACATTGCCGGAACGAGGCTGACCTTTCCGGATGTGATAAAGTTTTGATCGATTGCGAACAACTGCAAATGCAGATCACCGAGGTCGAGCGATTCGAGGGCGGCCAGATGTTCGCGAGTCTTTTCGGCAGTGATAAAAAGGTCGCACTTGTGCTTCCGGTCGGAAAAGTGACGAAAATGGGTGAATTGGCGGCCAATAATCGCGGGGCTTGGCTTTTAGTTACCGAATCGATCGATGAGGCCATCGGTTGGCTTAACGATTAGTCTCCATTTACAGAGATTAGGCCTTCGACGGGCAAATATCCGACAGAACGCAATTCCTACAATCCGGTTTCCGTGCGTTACACACCTGTCGGCCGTGGTAGATCATCCAGTGCGGGAACATCACCCAGTCCTTTTTCGGCACAAGTTCGGCCAGATCCCGCTCGATCTTTTCGGCCGTCTTTTCGCTGGTCAACCCCAATCGTTGCGACAGCCGGCCAACATGCGTATCTACCACCACACCCGACGCAATCCCGAATGCATTTCCAAGCACCACGTTTGCGGTCTTGCGGGCGACGCCGCCGAGTGTGAGTAGTTGGTCCATCGTTCTCGGTATCTCGCCGCCAAACTCGTCGATGATCCGCCGGCAAGCTGCCTGTATGTTCTTGGCTTTGTTCCGAAAAAAGCCGGTTGAGTGAATGTCTTTTTCCAATTCTTCCTGGCTGACATTGATAAAGTCGGCCGGCCCGCAATATTTGCGAAAAAGATTTGCCGTGACGATATTTACGCGTTCGTCGGTGCACTGCGCCGAGAGAATCGTCGCTATTAACAATTCGAAGGGCGAAGTATGATCCAGTGCACAGTGGGCGTTCGGATATCGTTTTCTGAGTCGCTTAATGATCTCGGCGGCGTGAGCCTTTTTATCCTGCATCTTTCGCTAAAGGCTAAAAAAGAAAGGCTAAAAATGCAAATTCTCAATAGTTTAGGTAGAATCAAGGCATAACTGGCTCTGCCGCTAAAATAAACGATTCATTTGGCCGCGGCGGATATTCGACCAACAAGATGAAAGTCCCTCTATTAGACCTAAAGGAGCAAAACGACGCTCTCCGCCCCGAGATCGAGGCCGCATTGGGCCGTGTCCTCGACACCAACGGCTTCATTCTTGGCAGCGAGGTCGCCGAACTCGAATGTGAGTTGGCCGGGTATTGCGGTGTCAAATACGCTATTGGTTGTGCGTCGGGAAGTGATGCGATCCTGCTTGCGTTAATGGCATTGGATGTCGGACCTGGCGATGAGGTCATCACGACGCCGTACAGTTTTTTTGCGACCGTGAGTGCCATCACTCGGCTCGGAGCGACCGCCGTGTTTGTGGACATCGATCCGGTCACCTACAACCTTGACGTCGGTCAGGTCGAGGCTCGAATTAAGGCCAACACCAAGGCGATCGAGCCCGTTCATCTCTACGGTCAGTGTGCAGACATGGCCGCTCTTCGGGAGATCAGCCGCCGTCATGGAATTCCTTTAGTGGAAGATGCGGCACAAGCGATCGGGGCCGAAGAAGACGGAGTTCGCGCCGGAGCGATGGGGGCGATAGGTGCTTTCAGTTTTTATCCGTCAAAGAATCTTGGTGGCATGGGCGATGGCGGGTTTATGACTACGAACGACGAGGATCTTGCCAAAAAGTTACTGGCCCTTCGCGTCCACGGTTCCGACGTTAAGTATTATCATAAATACGTTGGGCTCAACTCCCGCCTCGATGGTTTTCAGGGAGCCGTACTACGTGTAAAACTACCGCATCTCGACAGATGGACCGAAATGCGGAGGGCCAACGCAGAGCGATACAACGAGCTATTTACCGACCGCGGATTGACCGAACAAATAGCGCTGCCTGTTGAACGGCCGTCGGCAAAACATATTTACAATCAGTACGTTATACGTGTGGCCGGCCACAGGGACGAGTTGCGTGGTTTCCTGACCGAAAAAGGGGTCGGAACCGACATATATTACCCGGTACCGCTTCATTTGCAGGAATGCTTCGCTTATCTGGGATATCGTGCCGGAAACCTGCCCGAAGCCGAGCGGGCCGCACGCGAAACGCTTGCTCTGCCAATTTATCCCGAACTTACCGCGGAGCAGCAGTGTTTCATCGTCGATTCGATCGGAGAGTTTTTTGAGCAAAACAGGTGACCCGTAGATGTCTGAATTAGACCTTAGCTTGAGCAGTTCTGCTACGCCCAAGGCCAGAATAATATTGGCGGCGGTCATCGTCTTTGCTCTGATTTTCGGGTGGATAGCTGTTCGCCGTCAACTTGGGGGCATGATCGCGGAAATGACGCCGGCGAATGATCCTAACGCTCCGGCCGCGGCTGAACTTGCGCGATCGATGGCTCCGTCCGACCCGATCACGCTGTGGCTGAAGGCCAACCTCGAACGCAACATTTTTTCGCCCGAGCGGACCAACGCCGCGATCAAACTGTACGAAGACACGGTCCGGCTGTCACCGAACGATTTTCGCTGGTGGATCGAACTCGGCCGTGCATACGAACAGGCCGAGATGAATGATAAGGCCGAGGCGTCGCTCAAGCGGGCGATCGAACTTGCTCCGACCTACACCTTTCCGCGCTGGCAATTTGGCAATTTTCTGCTCCGTCAGGGACGGACGGACGAGGCCTTTGCCGAATTAAAGTCCGCCACCGAAAACAATCAGACCTATCGCGAACAAGTCTTTTCTCTTGCTTGGGAATATTTTGGCAAGGATCCCGCCAAACTCGAACAGGTGATCGCTGATAAGCCGGATGTTTACGCGAGTCTCGCTTTGTTTTACGGGGCACGCGGGCAGGCCGCCGATTCGTTACGGATATGGAATAAACTCGACGAATCAGCCAAAGCCGCACACCCTCAGTTCGTTTCGGTCATTGCTCAGGGGCTCTACGAAAAGCGGCATTTTCCTGAGGCATTGGAGTTTGCCAAGCAGGTCGGGATGGACCCTGATGCCGAACCGAATACTGTGACGAACGGCGGTTTTGAACGCGGCGTCGGCGATGAGAAAGACACGCGATTCGGGTGGAAGATATTTCGAACGGACCCGAAGTTTGACGCCTCGAGCGACACGACGGTCAAACACGGAGGCGGACGCAGCCTCAAGATCAGCTTCCGCACCTATAAAAAGGCCGACCTATTCAACATTTGGCAAACGGTCGTCGTCGAACCGGGAGCCTCGTACAGGTTGAGTTTTTGGCTGCGGACCGAGAACCTGAAGAGCGGCGGAGGACCCCAACTGCAGGTAATCAACGCCAATGACGACAAGATCATAACCAATTCGGCCGTATTTGCCTCCGGCACCAACGACTGGCAGCAGATCACGCTCGACGTTTCGGTCCCTGCCAATTGCAATGGGATCACGATCAGGACGGTACGGGCTTATTGTGGAGACGATTGCCCGATCAGTGGAACGATCTGGTACGACGATTTTGAACTCAGAAAGATCAACTAAGAGAGAACAAATTGACTGTTGCCAACAAGACAATTTTCTTCCTGCTGTGTGCGTGTGTCGTAGTTTCGACTTTGGCCTACGGAACTGTCCATCAGCCGACGATCGCCCTTTTTTATTTTGTGGTCGCCGGTATGCTCGTCATTTGGGCCGTCGATAGTTTTACGTCCGGAACGATAAAGTTCAGCAAGAGCCTCATCCAGGTACCGGTCTATCTGGCGGCTGTTTACGCAGTTATTCAGATCATCCCGTTCGGTTCCGTCGCCGACACGGCCGGACTGAGCGGCATACCCCGCACGATCTCGCTTGCCCCGTTTGCTACCGAGGCGACAGGGCTGCATTTCGCGGCATTGGGGATCTATCTTTCACTCGCACTCGCTTATATCGACAGCGCCGCCCGCCTCAAGCGGATGGCAAACGTAATTATCATTTTCGGAGCGGTTTTCGCGTTTTTTGCGATCCTTCAGTCAGTACTTTCACCCACCAAGATCTACGGTATTTTCGAACGGCCATCGCCCTTCGGATCGTTCGTCAACCGGCACAATTTTGCGGCCTATATCGAAATGACGGTAAGTATCCCGCTCGGACTTCTGTTTGTCGGGGCCGTCGCCCGCGATAAGAAGCTTCTCTATATCACGGGCATTACATTGATGTGCGTGGCATTGTTGCTGAGCGGTTCGCGGGGTGGCTTTATCGCGCTGATGGCAGAGTTGATATTGCTCATTTTTCTAACGACTCGCAGCCATGGAGCCAGGAAGATCGCGCTTCGAGTCGCACTGTCGCTGCTTCTGATCGGTGCGGTTATCGCTGGAGCATTTTTCGTCGGCGGCGAGACGTCGCTTTCGCGGTTTGCCGAGACCGCAGCCTCAAAGGACATAACTACCAATCGGACGCACATATGGGCAGTGACACTAAAGGCGATCGCCGGCAATATGCCTTTCGGGGCCGGCCTCGGGGCCTTTGCCCAGGCATATACGCCTTACGACGATTTCAACGGTCTTGAACGCGTCGAACAGGCACACAACGACTATCTACAGGTTCTCGCCGACGGCGGTGTGCCCGGAGCATTGATCGGGCTTGCGTTTGTGTTTCTGCTGTATCAGGCGGCACGAAAGGGCATCGCGGAGCATAATATGTATCGGCGCGGTATCGTGATCGGATCACTGTCGGGGATATTTGCGATACTGATCCACAGTATTTTCGATTTTGTGCTTCACACGACCGCAATATCAATACTATTTCTAACCCTCACGGCGATGCTCTCGGCGGCGTTGCGAAAATATCCCGACGACGAAACCGACCCTGGTCATCACGAACACCGCAAACGCCGTTCGTCGTCAAAGGTTGCGGCCTTCAGCCGCGATCGGTGATGTCTCGATGAGAGTCACCGCCCACTACGACATTGTTGATCGGAAAATTCCTCGTAACGGCTGACGGACGCCCCAATCTCATTGCAGCCTGATGGTCGGATCTCCTTATTACCGTATCTCGCACCGTGAACTTCTGTAGCCAAATTTCTCGAAAACTCTTTCCGACCCAGTTCAGGTAATGCTCGGAACCATCTCGCTGCCATTTCGATCGACGGTCCTGGAACACCTTCCGTTGCGGGGATCGAAATATTGTGCGTGGTCGTCCAAATGCTGACCGACAACCGCTGTCGAAGTCGGAGCGAAAATCAAACTCATTCAACGTGCTCACTTTTTTGCATTTTGGTCTGATCGAAAAAGAGGTCTGTCACGGCAGAAATCTGAGTGCCGACCCCGTGTTTCAAAGGCATGCATGAGTTAGGCGAACTGCGAAGAACATTTGCCTAGCTCGTGAAGGCCAGTTAGGAGGGAGACTAACTGGCCAGCATGGGAGATCGGACATTGTTTGTGGTGACGGTCAACCAAACCGCCACTAAAGCCGAAAGGACCTGCCAGGGCAAGTCTTGTTCGGAACGGCAAAACGTCGTCCCTCATCATCTGAGCAACAGCGGCGATGTCGACAAGGCGGCGGATCAGCGGATCAAAGGCGTTCGGGCACGCTCCGGTGTCATGCGACGTTTTCGCCCCGGGGCTCAGAATATTTGTAGGGGGAATGGTCATGATTTATGTCCTACAGATTAAACTTTAGCCAAGATATGTATCGATAAACACTACATATCCGACAAAAAAGACAAAAATCATGACAAGATCATCCTAAAGGGATAGATCGCTAAGTGATGACTGCAGATTTGCGCGAATCGTTTCGCGTAATTCGGTGGGGGAAACTACCTCGATCTCAGGGAGCCACGATTGAATGAAGCGTTCGAGCCCGCGCCCACCGGCGACGGTCATTTCGATCGTCAGCGAACCGCCGTTTTTAGATAGCTTCCGGTCTACGACCCTTTGAGAAGGATGGAAAATTCGTTCAGCAAAGACGCAGGCAGTAATTCCGGTCAGCCTTAGGCGGACAGTGATCGGGTGGCCGTGAATTCCATTAAAACAATTTTCGCGGAGAAAGGTCTTGAGGTCATGATCTTTGGGGCGAGTAAATATTTCGGCGAGAACAGTAACGTTCTTAATATGGTCGATAGAAAAGGGAATAATCGACTTACGCAGGTCGTCAAAGCCGATCATCTTCAAAGTGGCCCCGTCCGGGTCAAAATACACATTGTATGGCTCGACGCGACGATGTTTGACCTTGCCATCGGACAGGCTTTCATATTCCAAAATAACCGCCTTACATTCAACTGCTGCCTTTACAAGGACTTCGATCGTGCCAAAATGCCCACCGAAATCTTTGGCCGGAGTGATCGCTGAGCCATAGACCTCGGCGAAGGCATCCAATCGCTTCCTTAATAAGGGCGGAACTCTCTCTCGAACCTTTTCCAGGAGGCTGTTTGCACTGTCTGTAAATGGTGACCCAAGTTCGCGGCTGCTGTTTGAAGTGATCGCCCCTTGTGAAATGATCAGCGTTGCAAGTTCAAGTGACGTGAATTCAAGCGGAGCCGGATTTTCGATCCTATAGATCATGTTACGCCCATCTTTGGTTTCCGAAAGATTTGTGTATTCCGACAGCCTATCCACCGCACGCTTAGCGGTTTGACGATCCACGCCAAAATAGCGAGCGATCTCGGTCTGGGTTCGAGGGCTCGTCGCAATATAATCTTGAACTTCCTGGATCCGGCTTAGGAGGTTTGTTCGTGTCATAGAGTGCTGTTCGAGTATCCGACCTTTTCGAATCATACTTCAATACGGTCTTATTTTCGAAAAGATCATGTTGAGGATCATGATCATGACCGTGATCTCGGCGGCGCCCGCGATCGTTAGGATACTTCGCCGAATTGAAGAGAACGTCCGCGGCCAAAGGACTTGGCCAAAATGGGATAGGAAAAAAAAACGGGCGAGTTTGTTTATGTTGCACTTCGCATTGCTTCTCAGACGTAAGACTTTACGGCAAAAACGCGCGAGTTTAAGACAAAAACGCGCGAGCTTGCGACCAAATTCGCCGAAATTTGCTACCTAAATGGTTCCAGGTCAACGGAAGGCCCGATGTCTCTCGGTCGGTCCATATTATTCATTAACGATTTCGCTCGATCGCGGCCTAGGCCGTTTGGCGTTTTGTAAAGAGTGCTCGGAAGATCCACCAGACGAGCCCGTGGCCGACATAGACGACCGAGATCGCGAGCAGGGCATAGCCCGAATAGAGCCATACCGCCATTCCCATCGCAACGAGCCCAAGGAGCATAATAAAGTTCGTCCTTCGTGAGCCGAGCGTTTTCATGCTTGAATAACGGATCTTGCTGACCATCAGAATGCTCAGAACCGCGACGAGACAGTAGATCAGGATCGTGTAATAGCGTGAGGTCTCGGGACCATAAAAATTGAGCGGTGCCGGCGAAAAATGGACGATCGCCGCCAGTAAACCGCCGGCCGGCGGTATTGGCAGCCCGACAAAGTTCTTTTTGTCAACTTTCGGCGTACCCTCGGCAAGTACCCGCGGGCGTGTCGCCTGGAGGTTGAACCTCGCCAGTCGAAACGCTCCGCACATCAGGTACATGAACAGCAGCAAAATTCCGGTATTATATGCAGGGCTGCCCTCGTGAAATGTTGGTGCAACCGCCCAAGCAAAGACAAGTGCGGTCGGAGCAATACCAAACGTAAGCACGTCTGCCAATGAGTCGAATTGAACGCCGATCTCGGTCGCGGTCCGCGTAGCACGAGCGACACGGCCATCGAGGGTATCGAAGAGGATAGCGAGCCCAATGGCGATCGCTGAGTGGTCAAAGTAGGCCGCGGCCGTCGCCGGATCGGTCACTGCCGCGTGAAAGCCGCGGATCGACCACAAAACGGCCAAAAAGCCCATTCCGACATTCGCAGCCGTAAAAAGCGTCGGGATCACGTAGAGCCCTTTCTTGATGCCTTTGTGCGGGGGGCGTGTGTCTTTTTCGTCTTCCATTGAATGGTATGTTGACCGCAGACGCGTCCGGATCGGCGTTCGGGCCATCCGTCAACTCAGTGCCGTTCTAATTTTGGCTCAGCCGAGCGATGATAGTTTCGCCGCCCCTCACCCGATCGCCGATCTTGACCTCGATGGTCACGTCGCCGGGCATCAGCAGATCGGTTCGCGAACTGAACTTGATCAGGCCGAATTTCTGTCCGCGTTCAAGATTATCACCTGTTGAGGGCCAGCAGACAATTCGGCGAGCGAGAATTCCGGCAATCTGCGAACATTTTACGCTCACGCCGCCATCACGTATATCGAGCGTGTTTCGTTCGTTTACAAAACTCGCGTTGTTGCTCGTCGCCGGCAACTTTTTGCCTTTGACGTAGTCGATATTCTCGATCCTTCCAGCGATCGGGGACCGGTTTATGTGGACGTCAAGCGGCGATAGGAATACGCTGACCAGTTTGCCGGCGGGCGTTTCGTCGATCCTTGTAACACGGCCGTCGGCGGCCGAAACTATTATTCCGGGCTCGGTCGGCGTGACGCGGACGGGATCGCGAAAAAAATATGCCATGAACAGGCAAATAAGCACGAATATCACCGCCGGTATCCACCATTGCAGGATACCGAACAATATTATGAACGCTCCGGGGACCAGAACGAATGGAATGCCTTCACGCACCATAAGAACAATCGATAATACTACACAATTTGCGCCCATTGTCGAAACGCAAAAAAGCCCGGCGTCACACGACACCGGGCGAAGAGGAGGATCATATGAAGGGACTCTAGCCGCGAACGGGATTATCCTTTGCGTAGCTGTACGCACACCAACCCGCGATCAGGTGAACCACCCAACCGAGGAGACCGGCCGAGCCGATCCAGGAAAAGCCGGTTAAAACCAACCATATTATGCCGATAACGATCCTGCCGTTATATATCTGCCCGATTCCCGGGATCAGAAGACTTAGTATTCCTGCCAGTAAAGGTTCTCTCATCGTAAGCTTTGCGCCTCCACAGATAAATAACGACAGGCTGGGGAAAAAGTTTCAGATTTCTGAGCCTGGGTCAGTGGGGAAGCATCTCGTGCAAAAAGAAGTGAAATGCGAAGAAAAGTGCGACACCCGCAAATACTGATATCGAAACGCCCGGACGGTTGCCGCCGTGGTGATTAACCTCTGGAATGAGGTCGCTGGCAGCGACATAAAGTGTGACCCCGCCAGAGACCGGCAGAGCATACGCCACCGCTGATGTGATATTGCTACCCACAAAATAAAACGTGAGAACTCCGGCCAGGGTAGTGATCCCCATCAGCCCGGTCGAAGTCAAAACCGAACGAAGCCCCTGACCGGTCGCGAGCACCATCGACCCAATCGAAAATCCCTCTGGGAACTTGTGCATCAGCACGGCAATAAAAACAAGAAGCCCGAGATTTCGATCCAAATGAGCCGCCGCCGCGATCGACACACCGTCGAAAAAGGTGTGGACAAGCAATCCGCCAACCGCCGTGTAAGCCGATCTGCTAGAGATCAGTTCGTCGGCGTGCACCTCCTCGCCTAGATGAAAATGCGGGGCGATAGTGTGCTCGACGAACTGCGTCAGAAGGTATCCGGCCATTATCAGGAGCATCGGGACGTAAAGTTCATCGGTGGTCTCCGGGTTATTTTTTTGCCAAAGCAAGATCGATTTCGGGAGGATCTCAAAAATAGTGACCGACAGCATGAATCCGGCGCCGAGTGCCAAAAGGTACTTCAGAAATCGCTTGTAAGTTGAATGAAGTTTTGACGGAAATAGGATTAGCCCGCCGACCATGTTTGCCGCCGCTGCCACAATCCCGAAGATCAGAAGTTGGATCAACACGCTGTTTGCCGCACGGCCCACGGCCGCAACGAAGATTTATCGTATATCAACGGAAGCGTAAACAACAAAATCGAAATCAGCTTGCGCGCATATTTGTATAAATGCTTAAACACAATTGGCGAGAAAAAAGACTGAAGATAGTTCTTGACACAAATCAAGAAAGAGTCCTAATATATGGATGCGTGATCGAATTGAAGGCTTAAAAGGAGACTTTACGGCCGAGATGAAATAAAGAGTATGCTTAAGCAGTTAAGCACTTTTTGACTCGATTTGATCGGGCAGTTGTTTATCAAACCCGCAGTACCAGATCGGCCGTGACGGGCGGCGGACGGACTCGGGGGCACACATTTTACACAATAAAATTTAACGGGGCCGATGTCAGATCATTGTCGATCGGAACCATTCGCGGCGAGTCACTCAGCTCTTTGAAGATGCACAAGGACGCAACCGAATTTTTGCATAGATCGGTCCTGTTGCAGGAAACACTCGATGTCATCGACGCTGTCTCAAGACATAACGTCGTTGATGCGACCCTCGGGCTGGGAGGGCACACCAAGGCGATACTTGAGTTTTCGCCGGGATGCTCGGTGCTCGGGATCGATCAGGACGATGCAGCGATCATGATCGCCTCGAAAAGGCTTGAGCGCTTCGGACCTCGTTTCACTGCCGCCAAGGGTAACTTTTCGGATGTTGCGAGACTCGTTGAGGCTGCCGGCATCGGACAGCCTGACGCGATCATAGCCGATCTTGGCGTTTCGTCACTACAGTTTGATGATGCTAGCCGCGGATTTAGCTTCAGGTTCGACGCACCGCTGGATATGCGGATGGACTCTTCGACTGGCGGCCCCACAGCAGCGGAATTGCTCATTGAAACCGACGAGGCCGACATCGCCAATATTATTTACGAATATGGTGAGGAGAGGTTTTCGCGAAGGATCGCGAGACGGATCAGGGAACGCAACGAAAGCGGTGATCCGGTTACGACAACTCGGCAGCTGGCCGATCTCGTCGAGCGAGCTGTCCGACGAAGTCCGAAAGATAAGATCCATCCGGCAACGAGAACCTTTCAGGCGTTGCGGATCGCCGTAAACAGGGAACTTGAGGTACTTGAAAGATTTATCGTCGATGCAGCCGAACTTCTCACGGCGAAAGGGATTTTGGCGATCATCACGTTTCACAGTTTGGAGGACCGGATCGTGAAACATGCTTTTCAGAAGTTGTCAGGAAAGTGCACTTGCCCGCCACGTATCCCACAATGCGTTTGCGGTGCCAAAAAGGCGTTTGAGATCCTCACTCGCAAGCCTATTGTGCCCGGCGACGCCGAGTTGAAAGAGAATGCGCGCTCCCGAAGTGCGAAATTGCGAGCCATCAAAAAGCTCGAACCTGTAGTTTAGAACGACATCGAAAGATTATGACCAAACGTGAACAAAAGAGGCGCTCCAACACCCGCAACCGCAACATCTCGCCCGCCGGCAGACTCCAGCTTTACGTTTTGATGGGCATATTTGTAGCCATACTCGTGACGGGATTTTTCTTCGCCGCCCGCCAGCACTTTGCTTCGATCGACTACGGGATTCGAAACTCAAAGCTGCGCAAACAGCTCGACGATCTCGAGACCGAAAAGCGCCGCCTGCTCTTGGCACGCGAGGTCTCGGTCGCACCGTCGCAGATCAAGCAAGCGGCCAAAAAGCTGGGGATCGGCAGCCAGGATTTGAACGCATTGCAGGCCACATCGGTCAATAAGGCTTCGCCCGGCACCACCGCCGAGACTGCTTCAGCCAAGGGGGCAATAAGCTCTGGGCCGCAGGTTCCTGTTGTGAATGCATCGTTTGCGGCGTCGGCGGTCAAGCCCGCCAAACAAGACAAGGCTCGCAAAGAAGAGGTTCCGCGTCCTCGTGTCGTAACGACCGCTATGGTCGCCACCCGGTAATGAACGTTCATCCTGCGTCAGGCAGGATATCTTTCTCTTAGGTCTCAAAGAATAATGGCAAATAGATCCCCGCGAAAGAAGAAGGTGAATCCACGACAGGTCGCGTTTACCCGTTTCATGTTCATCGTGGCCGTTTTTGCAGTGTGGATGCTGGGAATAAGTGCGAGACTGGTTCATCTGCAGGTCACTCAGCACGATTGGCTCCGCGAGAAAGCTGTCGACCAGCGTCAGGATGTTAAAAAGAGCAAGCTTCTTCGCGGCACCATCTACGACCGCGACAATCGCCCTTTGGCGATGAGTATTCGTGTCAGATCGCTCTACGCTGACCCGACCGAGATCAAGGACATAGACGCGACCGCAAAGGTGCTGGCGAGATCGCTGAAGCTCGATGCCGGACAGGTGTCGAAGGCCCTGAACGAGGGCAAGGCCGCTAAGAAGCGCTTCGTGCCCATCCTTAAGAAACTCGACGAAGAGGCGGTCCAGAAGATCAACAAAACGCTTGTTGCCGATAATATTCAAAAGGCCGATATGCCTCGCTTTGAAGGACTGCATTATTCCGAGGACCAGACGAGGAGTTATCCATACGGACCGATGGCGGCTCAGGTGATCGGGTTCTCAAATCAAGACGACACCGGAATGGCCGGGATCGAACAGTCTCAGGACGACATTCTCCACGGAGCGGTCATAAAGAAGCTGCAGGAGCGCGACCGTCTGGGACGAATATACGACGAAACCGTGTTTGAACGGGAACGTCCCGGCGATATCAGTTTGACGATCGCAGCTTCCTACCAATTCAAGGCGGATCAGGCTCTTGAAAACGGCGTAAAGGCGGCAAACGCAAAGTCCGGTATGGCTGTCGTTCTGTCGGTCAAGACGGGCGAGATCCTGGCGATGTCCAATTATCCGAGTTTTGACCCCAATTCGATCAAGGACGCGGTTCCGACGAGCTTTACAAATCACGCGATACAGAGCGTCTATTCGCCTGGTTCCGTAATGAAACTCGTAACGTACAGTTCCGGACTGGAAAAGAACCTTTTCAAGCCCGACGACCAGATCGATGCCGGAAACGGTACGATCGAGGTCGCAAATCACAAGTTTACTGATTCGCATCACGTCGGAACGGTCAGTTATTCGCAGGCACTTGCTCATTCGAGCAACGTCTGTGCGATAAAAACGGGCCTCCGGGTCGGCAAGGATGATTTCTACACGATGCTGCAGAACATGGGTTTCGGAACACGGACAGGAGTCGAGCTCCCGGCCGAAACCGCGGGTATTTTGAGGTCGCCCGACAAATGGAATGGTGACTCCCTGGCGTCGATGTCGATCGGTTATGAAATTGGTGTAACTGCGTTGCAAATGGCATCGGCTTTTGCGACGATAGCCAATGACGGAGTCAAGATTCAACCGCGATTGATCAAAGAAATTCGTAAGCCGGATCAGACTCCGGTCGCAAGCAACAATTCTCCGGGCGTTCGGGTCGTGTCGGTCGAAACCGCTCGTAATCTGCGTACGATGCTGCGTCAGGTCGTTCTCACCGGGACCGGCCGGCGCGCTCGGCTGAATGGTTATACCTCAGCAGGTAAGACAGGAACGGCATGGAAGTTCGATCCGGTCGCGAAACGTGTTGACCCGAGTAAGTATATTTCGTCATTCATTGGTATGGCTCCGGCTGATAATCCTGAGATCGTCATTGCCGTTGTCATCGACGAGCCAAAAAATGGAGCACGCGATGGAGGACAGGTTGCGGCGCCGGTTTTTAAGAATATTGCCGAGCAGCTTTTGCCGGAGATGAACGTCACGCCGGATGGTGCGGAGATCAAAGAAACTCAAGTTGCACAGGAAATCCCGGAAATTGCGCCGTCGAAGAATAGTGACACGGAAACGACCGCCAACAGACAGGGAGGCAAGACAACTGCCGTGACGCCCCCCAAAGCCGCCGAACCTAAAAAGCCGGTGGAGGTCAAGAAAGGCTCCGACAAGAAGCAGGGCAATGGCAAGAAGATTTTGGGCAATACGACCGCGGTAATCGGACTAACGCGGAAAGATCAAGCAGAGTTGGTAGAAAGTTGAATTTAGAAAAAGCGATCGAATACATAAAAGGCGAAACGCCGAATTTGTCCCCCGCTTTACTACAACGTGATGTCACATCATTTGTGATCGATTCGCGTGAGGTTAGGGCGGGCGACGTTTTTTTTGCGTTGTCCCAACCTGAATATGCCCAGAATGGCTTCAACGGGGATTTTGCCGATTCGACCGCATTTGCCGCGGAGGCACTGGAACGCGGCGCCGTTGCGGCGGTTGTCAGGCATGACCGATTTGTGGAGCATTTTGAACTGCTCGAACGCTTTCGCGACCGGCTGATCTTTGTCGATGACGTGATCGCCGGTTTTCAGCGGCTTGCACATGGCGTCTATCGTGAATGGGATCGGCCCGTCGTTGCGATAACGGGCAGTGCGGGCAAGACAACTGCAAAAGAGCTGACCGCCCATGTGCTCGAGGCGTCAGGACGCAGAGTGCTGCGTAATATTAAGAATTACAATAACGGGCTTGGCCATCCGCTTACCGTAGTCAGGCTTGCGGCAGATCCGAACTTTGATATCGCTGTCCTCGAGATGGGAATGTCGACGCCACTGAACGAGATCGCCCGACTTTGCCGGATCACACCACCCGATGTGGCTGTCGAACTGAATGTTCTGCCGGTCCACATTGAGCATCTAGGAACGATCGAGAATATTGCAAAGGCAAAAGCAGAGTTGGTCGAGGGGATGAAACCCGGCGGGACGGCTGTATTGAATGCCGATGATGGGCGCGTCGCGGCAATGGGTTCACTGTCCAAAGGTTCCGTCATCACCTTTGGGATCAGAGAAGATGCTGATGTCTCGGCTTCGGATCTGGTTTTCGAGGGGTTCGGGGAAACGCGTTTCAGGTTAATGACCCCGACAGGCACGGCTGAGGTCGCATTTCCGCTGAACGGAACACATAATGTGTTAAATGCTCTCGCGGCAGCTGCTTCCGGCCATGTTTTTGGAATGAGCGTCGCAGACATCGCCGCCGCACTATCAAGCGTATCGGCTCCGCCTCAACGAGGTGAGGTGCTGCGATTTGCCGGCGGCTTTACGGTGATCAACGATTCGTACAATTCCAATCCCGACGCGCTCTTGTCGATGGTTGACACGCTTGTTGAAGGTTCGCCCGCGGTGTCGCGAACCATCGTGATCGCCGGCGAAATGCTGGAATTGGGTGATAACGGCACTGCTATCCACCGCGAAACAGGTGTTAAGATCGCATCGCGCCCGATCGATGTTCTGATCGGAGTTCGCGGCCTCGCATCGGAATTGGTCATTGGGGCAGAGTCGGCGGGGATCACCTCAGCGAAATACGTTGAGGATTCGGATGCAGCCGGTGAGTTGCTCGTGTCGATGATCAGGCGTGGTGATGTTGTTTTGGTAAAAGGGTCACGTGGTGTTAGAACGGAAAAGGTGATCGAAAAGCTGATCGAAAAATTCAATTTGGAGGATGCCCGGCCTGACGCCCGATAGGCTGATCGCATTGACCATCTAATGCTCTATTACCTTTTATACCAACTACTCTTCAAGGAATACGGGTCGGCAAGCGAGTCGATCTTTATTAAGGGCCTCAACGTATTTCAGTACGTTTCATTCCGAACGGGGCTCGCTACAATCACATCGCTGCTGATATCTCTATTCCTTGGTAATCGGGTCATCCGAAAACTGGATGAATTGAAGGTGGGACAGGAGATCCGTGAGGAACTCTCGGCCGAGCATCAGGCAAAAAAGGGAACCCCGACAATGGGCGGTGTGCTCATAATTGGGTCGGTCATTCTCTCGTCGCTGATGTGGGCAAGGCTGGATAGTCTGTATCTGTGGCTCGCTCTTGTGGCGACGACCCTTTTCGCGGCGATCGGATTTGCCGATGACTATATCAAGATCGTCAAGAAGCGAAGTCTCGGGCTGACCGGTAAGCAAAAACTTGCCGGCCAGTTGATCACTGCATTGGGGATTTGGGCGGTGCTTTATTTTCTGACCAATTACGCTTGGAATCTAAGCATCCCGTTCTTCAAGGCTACAGCCGAGACCAATCCCGCGATCAGCATCAGCTATGTCGGGCCATTTGTCTATTTGGTCTTTATGGTGTTTGTTTTGCTCGGGTCGTCTAATGCCGTCAATTTGACTGATGGTCTCGACGGCCTCGCATCAAGCGTGACGTTTATCGCAATGTCGGCGTTGACCGCTCTGACGTATGTGGCTAGCGATGCCCGTTGGGCGGAGCGGCTCGACATTACGCATAATCCAGCATCGTCTGAATTGACCGTTTTCTGTGGTGCAATGGTTGGGGCAAGCCTTGGGTTTCTTTGGTTCAATTCGCCGCCCGCTGAGGTTTTTATGGGCGATGTTGGGAGTTTGGCGATCGGCGGAGCCCTCGGGACGGTCGCTATCCTGACGAAACAGGAATTCCTGCTGCCATTCATTGGCGGTGTCTTTATTCTTGAGGCTCTGTCGGTGATGCTTCAGGTCTCGTATTTCAAGTTTACGAAGAGGACCGGCGGCGTCGGCAAGCGAATTTTCAGGCAGGCTCCGCTTCACCACCATTTTCAGATCTCCGGCTGGAAGGAGCCAAAGATCGTGTTTCGGTTCGTGATCATCGCGATCCTTTTCGCATTGGCGAGTCTGGCGACTCTCAAACTCAGATAGAAGCAGGCTATTTTTGTTCCGAATGGAGTTGAAAGGCAGAAAAACGCTCGTTCTTGGTGCCGGCAAGTCTGGCATTGCCGCTGCCCGTTTTCTTGCCGAACGCGGGGCGGTCGTTGCTCTGCATGACAAGAAGGAAGTCGAACAGTGGCCCGAGGTGGCCAGGCACCTTAAGGCTGAACTGAATGTCGGTCTGATCGGCGGGCAACTGCCCTCATGGCTGCTTGATCAGATAGACCTTGTTGTCATCTCGCCGGGCGTTCCAACAAACACGATCCCCGCGCGCTATGTTGACCGCAAAGATGGCGAGGTCATCGGTGAGGTAGAACTTGCGTTTCGTTTTATGAAGGGCCGGATCGTTGGTATTACCGGATCGAATGGAAAAACGACGACGACGACATTGGTTGGTGAACTACTGCGCGATTCTGGCATAAAAACGCAGGTCGGTGGAAATATCGGAACTCCCTTGCTCAGTCTGGCGGACTCCAGTGACGCAGATACGTGGACCGTTGTTGAGCTTTCGAGCTTTCAACTCGAAACGATCAAGGACTTCCGGTCGGAAGTGGCGATGTGTCTTAATGTAACGCCCAATCACCTTGACCGGTACGAGTCGTTTCTCGATTACGCACTGGCAAAGCACCGAATATTCATGAATCAGTTGGCCGATGACGTTGCCGTTTTGAATTCGGACGACCCGATCACGTCGGAGTGGGCGAGCGGATTGAACGCTCACGTGGTCATGTTCAGCACTAAACATGAACTTGAAGAAGGATTGTTCCTCCGAGGACGCGACTTAGTATGTAGATCGGGCGGAATCGAGAAGGTACTGACGACCCGCGACGAGATATTTCTTCGCGGCATTCACAATGTCGAAAATGTCCTTGCTGCACTGGCGGCCGGTCTGGCCTGTGGAGCCTCGCCCGAATCAATGCGTGCAACAGTTGCTGAATTCAAGGGTGTGGAACACAGGATCGAATTCGTCGGAGAGATCGAAGGAGTACAATTCTACAACGATTCGAAGGCAACCTCGGTCGACGCGACCACAAAGGCGCTGGAAGCACTTAGTGAGATCAACGGCAAAACCGTACTGATCTTGGGCGGACGGGGAAAGAATGCGCCGTACGCCCCTCTCATACCGCTGATCGAACGGTCGGTCCGATCAATAGTGGTTATCGGTGAGGATGCGGAGAACATAGAGTCTCAATTGTCCGGTCACGTTCCGATCGCCAGGGCGTCATCGCTCGAAGATGCAGTTGAAAAGTGTTTCGAGGCGGCGGAGACCGGGGACGCGGTCTTGCTTGCTCCGGCGTGCGCAAGTTTTGATATGTTCGACAGTTTTGAGGAACGTGGCAGGGAGTTTAAGCGTTTTGTTGCCGAATTGAACGATCGAAAGACGAAGGCTTAGTAATCGATGGCAAAAAAGCTGCAAACAGATTGGTTCATGTTCGTCATCGCGGCGGGCTTGGCGCTGTTTGGCTCGCTGATGGTTTATAGCGCGTCGGCAATGATGTCGATGAAAGAATCGACCGAAAGCAGCCAATACACATACTTTCTCAAGCAGCTGATGTTTGTTTTGATCGGTATCGTGCTGATGTTCGTCGTCAGCCGGTTCGATTATCGAATTCTTAACAATAAGGCCGTGGTCATCGGTATCCTGACCGTCACTTCTATCGCACTGGCTGCCGTCTTGTTTTTTCCGGAGATCAACGGAGCAAAGCGTTGGATCAGATTTTCCGGCTTTTCATTCCAACCGTCGGAATTGGCGAAGGTTGCCTTGCCGATATTTCTTGCGTGGTACCTGGCCAAGAACGAGACTACGGTGACTGAACTTAAAACAACGGTGATCCGTAGTCTCGCGGGGCTTGGCCTTCTTGCGGGTCTCGTAATGCTCGAAAAGGACCTCGGGACTACGATCGTGTTGTGCGTAATATTTTCGGCGATCTATTTTGCCGCAGGTGCGAGGCTGCTTCATATCGCCGCGGTGGCGGGTGTCATGGTGCTCGCTGCGGCCGGTGCGATCGCCATCGCCCCTTGGCGAGTGCAGCGCGTTTTGGCATTTCTTGATCCGTATAAGTATGCCGACGACGAGAGTTATCAGGTCATCCAGTCGCTGTATGCGATCGGCTCGGGCGGAATCCTTGGCGAAGGATTTGCCAAAGGCCAGCAGAAGTTGTTCTATTTGCCTTATCCTTACTCGGATTTTATCTTCTCCGTGGTGGGAGAAGAATTTGGCCTGTTGGGTACGCTCGCCGTGGTACTTACGTTCGGCCTGCTGCTTTGGCGCGGTGCGAGGGCAGCGATGAACGCTCCGGACCGCTTCGGCATACTGCTCGGGATAGGGCTTATCACCGGGATCATTGCTCAAGCTTTGTTCAATATCAGCGTCGTTATCTCGATCGTCCCCGCAAAGGGGATACCGCTGCCGTTCATCTCCTACGGCGGTTCATCGGTGGTCGTGACACTGATGGCGGTGGGAATATTATTAAGTATTTCAAGGTACGCCGGTGAAACGAAGTCAGCGACGGACTCCGTAAGGTCGAGAGCCTATGGCCGGCGTGCTCGAAACGCCTGATGCCGTAAAACGAAATGAAGGTACTTATCGCTGCCGGTGGAACCGGCGGACACATTTATCCGGGTATTGCGGTAGCGAAGGAATTGATCTCGCGAAACGCTGAGAACGAAGTGCTATTCGTTGGGACCGCTCGCGGACTTGAGAATAAGATCGTACCGGACAACGGGTTTCAACTGGCATTGATCCACAGTGCAGGACTCAAAAGCGTAGGGCTTGCGGGAAAACTTAAGGGTCTTTCTGTATTACCGCGGAGCTTTTTGGAAGCTCGTCACCTGCTCAAGGAGTTCAGGCCGGATGTGGTTGTCGGGGCGGGCGGTTATGTCTCGGGGCCGGTCCTTATGACTGCACATTTCATGGGGTTTCCGACGCTGGTAATGGATTCGAACGCATTGCCGGGATTTACGAATCGACGCCTTGCCAGATTTGTCGACAGAGCTGCATTGACATTTGAGGATGCCGTACCGTTTTTCGGCTCAAAAGGCATCGTTACCGGTAATCCTGTCCGCAGCGATTTCTTTTCGGTGCCCGAGCGAACGCCGGTCGAGCCGTTGGGGTTGCTGATATTCGGCGGTTCACAGGGGGCAAGGGCCATAAATAATGCAATGGTGGAGGCACTGCCGAAACTGCGTGAAATGGGCACGCCGGTGAGGATCACCCATCAAACTGGCGAGGCTGACTTCGAACGGGTTCGCCAGGCATATATCGATGCCGGTGCCGAGGGTGCGGATGTGCGGCCATACATAAGTGATATGGTGGCGGAGTTTGAAAAGGCAGATCTGATCATCAGCCGAGCCGGTGCGACAACCTGTGCCGAGGTGGCGGCAGCGGGCAAAGCGTCGTTGATGGTGCCCCTTCCGAGTGCGGCTGACGATCATCAAAGAAAGAACGCAGAGGCAATGGCAAAGGATGGAGCCGTCAGCATCATTTTGCAATCGGAACTCAACGGCGATGCCCTTGCCGCCCGATTGGATGAACTGCTCAACAGTCCCGAAAAGCTCGCTGAAATGGGTGCGTCCGCACGAAGGCTTGCACGTCGGGATGCGGCCGAGGCAACGGTCGATCTGATCGAGGGACTGAGCAAAAAATAGGAAAACAGATGTTTCGACAAGTAAAGAATATTCATTTCATCGGCATTGGCGGTATCGGTATGAGCGGGATCGCGGAGGTGCTCTGTAATCTCGGGTTCACGGTCACCGGCTCGGACATTAAAAAGTCAAAGAACACAGATCGACTCGAAACACTCTTCAACATGAAGATCACCGAGGGTCATGCCGCCGAAAACGTCGGCGATGCTCACGTAGTGGTTTATTCTTCGGCCGTAAGGAGCGACAACCCCGAGGTCGTGATCGCGAAGGAAAAGGGGATACCCGTGATCCCGCGGGCCGAAATGCTCGCGGAGCTTATGACCCTCAAGCCGTACGCAGTGGCGGTGTCGGGTACACACGGTAAGACTTCGACCACATCAATGGTGGCAACGATACTCGGTCACGCTGGCATAGATCCAACAACGGTCGTCGGCGGTGTCGTTGAAACGCTCGGGTCGAATGCTCGTCTCGGGAGTTCGGACTGGTTCGTGACCGAGGCCGACGAGAGCGATCGATCGTTCCTAATGTTGTACCCGACGATCGCGGTTGTTACCAATATCGACAAAGAACACATGGAGTCCTACAAAGGGATGGACGATGTGGTTCAGTGCTTTACTGATTTCGTCAACAAGGTCCCATTTTTCGGAGCGGCCATCATTTGCCTGGATGACCCGAATGTTCAGTTGATCATTCCCAATATCAAGCGGCGGCGGGTAACCTACGGAATGACGGCTCAGGCTGATATTTCGGCACATGATATCCGCTACGACGATAATTTCGGTTCGACTTTCTCAGTTTGGAAGGGCGACACGGTCCTTGGTGAAATGCATCTCCCGGTGCCGGGTAAACACAACGTTTACAACGCTTTGGCGGCTACAGCCGTCGCTCTCGAAATGGAGGTCCCATTTGACGTCGTGGCAGAGGCATTTACTAAGTTCAAGAATGCGAATCGACGATTTCAATTTAAGGGCGAGGTCGGCGGCGTCACCGTTGTTGACGATTACGGACATCACCCGACCGAGATCGTCGCGACCTTATCGGCGGCAAAGAACAGCTCGGGCGGAAAGCGCTCGGTCGTCATTTTTCAGCCTCATCGATACTCTAGAACGCACGAACTGATGGACGACTTTGTCATCGCCTTTAATAACGCTGATGTGTTGTATGTATTGGACATCTATGCTGCAAGTGAACAGCCGCTCGAAGGTGTAACGGCTGAAGTATTGGCTGAAAATATCAAGAAGTTTGGCCATAAGAACGTGTCTTATATCGGCGATATCGACACTGCCATCGAGCAGGTGCTGCCGAACGTACAGCCAGGCGATCTGGTGATCACCCTCGGTGCCGGCAGCGTAACCAGGCTTTCGGACGATCTGGTATCCGCGCTTAGGGCACGTCAGGCGTAGTAATATTTGTTCATCGACCACTATGGCAAAGGCTAAGAAAAGTACGACGAAGAGGAAACGGTCTACGGCGACACGCTCACGCTCGCAGTCAGTTCGGAGTATGCGTCGAAATGCGGCAACGGCAAGATTTAGCCGAATAGCGGTTCCATTTGCATTGAGCCTTTGCTTATTGGCCGCGATAGGCTTTATTAGTCTGCTAGGCTACAAGTCAGCTACGGCATCTCCATTCTTCAAGGTTCGCGATGTGGAGATCCGCGGAGTCGAACGAGCCGCCGCTGAGGACATTCGGCGAATCGTAACGTCCGGTGCCGAACCGACCGGTGTCTGGCACGCCGACCTGGCTGAGATACGCGCGAAGATCGAAAAGCTGCCGTTCGTCAAGACTGCGGCGGTATCCATGGCATTGCCCTCAGGAATTCGCGTCAATGTGATCGAACGCATCCCGGTCGCTGTCGTAAGACTTGCCGGCGGCGATTATCTCGTTGACGGCGAAGGTGTTTTGCTCGCTCCGGCTGGAAAGAGCGAAGGTTCAATGCCGTTTGTTATGAAAGGTTGGGACGAATCGAAGACCGATAAGGCAGGCCCCGACAATCTGGCGCGTTTGAAGTTGTATCGAAAAATGCTCGACGAATGGAAGGGGATCGGGATTGCAGAACGTGTCAAGGAAGTGAATCTTGCCGATCTCCGAGATCCCGCTGCAGTAATTGAGGATACCGGCCGGCCGATAGCGGTCACAGTGGCCAAGGACAATCTTGCGAAGAGCCTTAAATCGGCGATCGAGGCTGTCGCCGGAAAAGGTGAGAAGGTTCGATCGGTGAATTCGGGTGGTGTGTATCCCGTGATCGAATATTTAGGCAATTGACAGGGGCTTGAAATGGAGTTTTAGGAATGAGCAGTGAGATATTGGCAGTGGGGTTGGATGTCGGCACGAGCCGCGTCAGATGTGTGATAGGCGAGCCCTCTGAGGACGGCAGACTGAACATTCTCGGCGTCGGTGAATCCGATTCGAAGGGATTGCGTCGAGGTATTGTGACGTCGGCCGAGGCAGTTTCGGAGTCGATCCGAAAGGCGGTATCGGACGCTGAGCGAGTCAGCGGCGTCGAGATCGATTCAGCGACGGTCAATTTGTCGGGAGAGCATTTTCGCGGCGAGAATAAGAACGGCGTCGTTGCCGTCGCAGGCCCCGAAAAGGAGATCACCGAGGACGATATTGAACGGGCGATCGAGTCTGCGTGCGCGATGCCGCTGCCGCCCGGATGGGATATCGTCGCCCGAGTCCCACAGGAATTTATTATTGATGGTCAGGACGGGATAACAGAACCCGTTGGCATGAGCGGCTCTCGGCTGGAGGCATTGGTTCATGTCGTGATCAGCCCGAGTGCTGCCAGACAGAACCTTGTAAAGGCCGTAAAGCGCGCCGGACTAGACGTCGAGGAGACCGTTCTTGAACCGCTTGCTGCAGCCGAAAGTTCATTGACCGACGACGATCGTGAGTATGGCTGCGCCATCGTCAATCTGGGCTCCGAGATCACCAGTATGATGATCTTCGGTCGAGGAGCGGTCCAGCACACCGCCGTATTTCCTTTCGGCAGCATGCATTTTACTAAGGATCTTGCCGTCGGGCTGCGGGTGTCGATCCCGCAGGGCAACAAAATAAAGCATGAATTCGGCTGTGTCGCATCGTTCCTGCTCGGTTCCGACGAGCGTGAGGAGATGATCGAGATACAGCCGGTCGGCCGAAATGAAACCCGAGGACTGTCAAAAGAGATCCTTTGCGATATTATGCAGCCGCGTGCTGTCGAACTGCTGCAGCATATTTCACGAGAGGCCGATGCCGCCCGGGCGCAGATTTCCGGCGGCGTTGTCATGACCGGCGGCGGTTCTTTAGTTCGCGGAATGTGCGAGATCGCCGAACAGATATTTGACGCGCCGACAAGGCTTGGTTTTGTAGAACCTGAGTATTTTGGCGGCCTGGCCGAACGGATCCAGGGGCCGGAGTGGGCGACGGCTGCCGGGCTTGCATTGACCTCAATGCGCAGACAACTTCGTGAGGGCGGCCACGGCGAAAAATCGCCTGGAAAGAAGGTGGCTGAGTTCTTTGGAAATATTCGCGATAAGTTTAGGTAAATGTAACCTCTCGGCTGGATTTTTAACGCTAATTGTCGTATGCTCTTTCGCCGAAGGCACAAGATATTGTTAGATTACCGAAACCCCGAAAAGCCTTAGAAATTAACGATTTTCCCTAATATTTGACCGTCTCGAAAGCAATGGAAGGACTTAGAATGAGCAACACCGGAATCAAGATGTTTATCGACGAACCGCCGATCACAGGCGCCAGGATCAAGGTCATCGGCGTCGGTGGCGGTGGCGGAAATGCGGTCAACCGTATGATCGAAGCCGGTATCAAAGGCGTCGATTTCATTGTTGCAAATACGGACCTCCAGGCGCTCAACGCTTCGAAGGCTCCGATGAAGATTCAACTCGGCAGCAAGTCGACACGTGGTCTCGGGGCAGGATCGAATCCTGACATCGGACGCAACGCCGCTCTCGAGGACCATCAGAAGCTGCTGGACGTCCTCGAGGGGTCGGACATGGTGTTTGTAACGGCCGGACTCGGCGGCGGAACCGGGACTGGCGCGGCTCCCGTCGTGGCGTCTCTGGCGATCGAACTGGGAGCATTGACCGTTGCCGTCGTAACTAAGCCCTTTGGCGTTGAGGGCCGCAGGAGAATGGAACAGGCGGAAAAGGGCCTCGCTGAACTTAGAGGTGTTGTGGACACGCTTATCACAATCCCGAATTCAAAACTCCGCGAAGTTGAGGAGAAGATCACTATCCTCGATGCATTCAAGCGGGCCGATGACGTGCTTCTCCAAGCCGTACAGGGCATTACCGACCTTATTATGACGCCGGGCATTATCAATCTTGATTTTGCCGACGTTACTACCGTAATGCGTGGCAAAGGTGTCGCTCTTATGGGTATCGGAAAAGGTGATGGCGAGGATGCAGCGTCAAAAGCGATGCGGGCCGCTCTGGACTACAAACTTCTCGAAGAGAATTCGATCAAGGGAGCAAAGGCAGCTCTGATCAATGTAACCGGTGGGCCGCAGATGGTCCTGGGCGAGATCGAAGACGCTATTGGTATGATCGAGGCCGAAGCGGATGATAACGCCGATATCATTTGGGGCAGCGTCATCAAGGATGACCTCGGCGATGAGATCCGCATTACGGTGATTGCTACCGGATTTGACTCGCAAGCGATTGTTTCACAGCCGCAGCCCCGGATGGCTGAGGCCCATGCGGTTTCAGCCGCCCGCGTACCGTTTCAGGCGGGTGACCTGCACGTTGATGAGGATTTTGAAGAGCCGACGTTTCGCCGGCGTCAGGCCGACTAGCTCGGGCATTGCCGATGGTAAAATTCGCGAACGATCTGCCGACCATCGGTATCACAATGGGTGATGCGGCGGGGATTGGACCTGAGATCGTCCTCAAATCGCTCGCCGCTGGATATTCGGCGGATATTAATTCGATCATTATTGGCGACGGAGACCACTTGCGTTCCGTTGCCTTTAAGCTGGGTGTTCAAGACGTTCTCGAACGAGAGAATATCGCAATTGATGATCTCGCCAATCTGTCTCGGGCATTTGAGCCTGGAACCGATTGTGCTGTCACCGGGCGGGCATCAGCCGAATACATCGAAAGAGCCGTGCAGCTATGGAGGGATGGCCGGATCGATGCGGTCGCGACTGCGCCGATAAGCAAAAAGGCGATAGCACTCGGCGGATACGATTTCCCCGGTCACACGGAATTCCTCGCTAAGCTTACCAATACTCGAAGGTTCGCGATGAGTTTTTTCGCGGGTAAGCTGCGAGTCGTGCTTTTGTCAACACATTTGCCCCTCGTTCAGGCGATCGAACTTGTTAAAAAGGACCGATTGGCTGAATTGATAATGTTCTCGCATGAGCAATTGTCTCGTTTGCTGAAGCGCGTGCCAAAGATTGCGGTCGCCGGTTTGAATCCACATGCTTCTGAGGGCGGGCTCTTCGGAACCGAGGAGACGACGGAAATAGCTCCTGCGATCGAAAGTTGCCGGACGAAGGGGGTGGACGTTTCAGGACCGTATTCCCCGGATACGGTTTTTCTGCGATGTTCCAACGGGGAATTTGATGCCGTGATCGCCCTATACCACGATCAGGCGACGATACCGGTCAAATCGATGTCGTTCAATTCGGGCGTCAATGTCACGCTCGGACTACCGTTGATCAGGACATCGGTCGATCATGGAACGGCGTTTGAGATCGCCGGCAAAGGTATTGCCGAATATTCAAGTATGTCGGCCGCCATCGACCTGGCAGCCAAGTTGGTTTCCGGTTCGTGGCTGCCGGCATCCATTTGATAAAATATTCCCACAACAATGGAGATCATTAATACTTCAGAACGCAAAAAGATACTGCTTGCAGACGATTCAGCGACTATCCGCAAAGTGATCGAACTTACCTTTGCCGACGAGGGCATCGATGTTCATTCGGTAGCGGACGGCGATGCGGCGATGAAGAAATTTGTCGAGATCGAACCTGATCTGGTCCTTGCCGACGTAAACATGCCCGGAATGAGTGGCTATCAGATCTGCGAAATGATCAAGCAGGACGAAACGACTAGCAATATACCCGTGATCTTGCTGACCGGTTCATTTGAGCCGTTCGATGTGGGCGAAGCATCTCGGGTAGGATGCAATTCGTATTTCACCAAGCCGTTTACATCGATCCGAGAGCTTGTGCTTCGGGTTAAGGAATACTTGGAACTTGGGGCTTTCGACAATGCATGGCCCGAGTCGGTCGATATTGATGACCTCTATCACCGGAGCCTCGTCGATGGTGTTACCCCTGACGACGACGCGGTTGCGGAAGTACTTACCGTCGACACCGATGAAGTGGCAACGCAGGAGGACGAGCCGGATAGCGATGAGTTGGTCAAGTTGCATAAGCAGCTTTTAGATTTTGATCCGGATGATGTGCGGACGATCAAGGGATCAGCCGAATTCGGACAAATCGTCGAACCGGAAACCGCAAGTTCAGAGGCTATCGAAATCCCTCAAATGCCGGACGGAGAGTGGACCGACCCCGCTGAAAGCGAGACTGAATTGGTTGATGAAGCGGAGATCCACCAAACTGTACCTCAATCGTTGATCCACGATACCGATCCGCTAGCCATGTCCGAGATCGAACTCACCGGGGACGATTCGCAGAGTGATGGCGAAATGGATCCATCTACCGAGGTGCCGTCTGCGGCGATCGATCTAGGTGACACCGGAATGGACGACGAAATGATCGATACGGTGCAAGTCGGAATGGCGGATGAACCGAGACCGGACGCTGACGTCCCAGTGGCACCACTTGATCGCAATGTTTCACACTTGTCGCTAATTGACCCGTTCGAAACACCGGCGGATGAATTTGAAGGCGCTCAGACCGCTGTCGCGGACGGATTAGAAACCACTGACGAACGATCCGATGAGATCGCGCCGGTTTTTCCTGCGGGGGCAACAGCCGTAAGATTCGCTATTGAGGAAGACACCAATGATTTGACTTCACCCGTGGCGAACGGATCGGGAATGTCCGAGTCGGAGATATCCGATGCTTTGATCGAGAAGATCGCCGATCGTGTTATTGCAAAACTCTCTGATTCGGTTGTTCGTGAAGTTGCTCTCGATGCTGTTCCGAAGATCGCTGAAAAGCTGATCCGGGAGGCGCTAGAGGGAAATCAGCGTAAATAGTCATCTGCCGGACCCGTGAAAATACAGTGCGGCGGTCAGTTTTCTCGATTCGATGAAAACTGACCGCTTTTGGTTTAGAATATAGTTTTTACCGGAAATTCAAATATGGAACTCGCAAAGGCCTATGATCCGAGATCGGCCGAAGAAAGTCATTATAAACGTTGGGAAGAAAGCGGATTTTTTGCACCTGAGATCAATCAAGATCCAGATGCGGTCAGGTATTCGATCGTCATTCCGCCGCCGAACGTCACCGGCAGCTTACATATGGGCCATGCCCTGCAGCACACGATCATGGATGTCTTGACGCGTTGGAAGCGTATGCAGGGCTTTCGCACGCTTTGGCTGCCCGGCACGGATCACGCCGGTATTTCGGTACAGCGAAAGGTGGTCGAGCAACTCAGAAAGGACGAGAACAAGTCGCCGCTAGACATCGGACGCGAAGAGTTTTTGCAGCGTTGCTGGGCCTGGAAGGAACAGTACGGCAACACGATCACCGAGCAGATGCGGCGAGAGGGTGCGTCGGTCGATTGGTCGCGGCACCGTTTCACAATGGACGAGAGCCTTTCGCTAGCCGTTCGAAACGTTTTCTGCACGCTGTACGAAGAAGGGTGGATATATCGTGGGTTGCGGATCGTGAACTGGTGTCCCAAGGACAAGACAGTTCTCTCCGACCTCGAGGTCAAGGAAGAAACTCGAAAGGACGGCAAGCTCACGTACCTGAAGTATCCTATCGTCGGTATGGATCGTACCTTGACGGTCGCGACCACGCGGCCCGAAACGATGCTCGGTGATACGGCTGTCGCGGTCAACCCCTCAGACGAACGGTACAAGGACCTTGTCGGCAAGACGGTCGCTCTGCCGCTGACTGATCGCGAGATACCGATCGTCGCCGACGAGTACGTCGAGGCCGGATTCGGTACCGGGGCCGTCAAGGTCACGCCCGCACACGATCCGAACGATTACCTGATAGGCGAGCGGCATGGCCTGGAGCAGCTGTTGATCATGAACGACGACGGCACGATGAATGCGGCAGCGGGAGCCGAATTTGACGGCATGGACCGGTTTGCCGCCAGAGAAAAGGTGGTTGCCATGTTCGACGAGCTCGGACTGCTGGAAAAGGTAGAGGATTATGAGATCACGCTGCCTATTTGCGAGCGGTGCAAGACTATCGTCGAACCGATATTGTCCGAACAGTGGTTCGTTAAGATGGACGAGATGCGCGACCTCGCGCTCGAGTTGATGCGGACCGAAGGCTCGCCGCACTTCTCTCCGCAAGTGCCGCACGAAAAGGTCTACACCGCCTGGCTCGAAAACCTAAAAGACTGGACGATATCGCGTCAGTTGTGGTGGGGGCATCAGATACCGGCGTGGTACGACGATGACGGCGGCGTTTATGTAGCCCGGTCGGCGGAAGAGGCCCGTGAGAAGGCCGGCGGCAGGGAACTGCGTCAGGACAGCGACGTTCTGGATACGTGGTTTTCTTCGGGGTTGTGGGCATTTTCGACCTTTGGCTGGAATGGCAGCGTGACCAAAACCGACGACCTTACCAATTTCCTCCCGACGGACGTTCTCGTCACGGGCCGCGACATCATTTTCCTGTGGGTTTCGCGGATGATGATGCTGACCAAAAAGTTTGTCGGCGAGACGGCTTTCAGAGACTGCGTTATTACCGGCACCGTACTCGGCAAGGATGGCAAGCCGATGTCAAAATCGCGTAATAACGGCGTCGATCCGATCGAGATGTTCGATAAGTTCGGGGTTGATGCGACACGTATCTATCTGGCGAGCATCGCGACCGGTGCTGATATCAAATGGAACGACGTCGGCGTCGAGACATACCGCAACTTTGCCAACAAGATATGGAACGCGACGCGATTCACGCTTTTGAATCAGAACGCCGCCGCCGCCGCCGGCGGTGACGTTGCTTCTCAAAGCCTTGCCGACCGTTGGATCATCTCGCGGCTCAATCGTACGGCCATCGAGCTCAACAAGGCGCTCGATAGATACGAATTTCATGCGGCCGTGTCCTTGCTCTACCATTTTTTCTGGGATGATTTCTGTGATTGGTACATCGAGCTTTGCAAGGACGAGATAAATGCCGGCGATGCCGAAGCAACTGAGCGCATTCTCGCGATCCTCGAGACGGCCCTCAGGATGCTGCATCCGTTCATGCCGTATCTGACGGAGGAATTGTGGCAGAAATTGCCCGGAACCTCGTCCGCGATGCACAACCCAGCGTACCGCAACGCCGACCGATCGGTAATGCTCGCTGATTTTCCGCTCGGCGACGCCAAACTCATCGACGAACAGGCCGAGAACGAGATGTCGGCCGTCATCGACGTCATCAAACGCGTGCGTAACATCCGCACCGAGATGCAGATCTCACCGTCGATCAAATTTGACGTGCACATCGCGGCGGACGACGCTTTTCAGCGGGTATTCCGCGACAACGAGGCGCAGATACTAAAGCTTGCGCGTGCCGAGCAACTGGTCATTGCCGCAATACTCGATGTTCCGAAAGCGTCTGCCAGAGCCGTCACGAATGACGCGGCGGTCGCCGTTCCTCTGATCGGCCTGATCGATTTTGACAAGGAACGCGCACGCCTGGCCAACGCCATCGCCAAACTTGCCGAAGAGAAGTCGCGCCTCGACGCCCAACTCTCGAACGCAAACTTTGTCGAACGCGCACCGGCCGAAAAGGTCGATGCTCTACGCACGCGGCAGGCCGAGCTTACCTCACAGATCGAAACGCTGAATAACAACCTCGAAGCACTCAACTAAACGCGAAAGGCCCGCTCTGTGCGGGCCCTTTTTGCAGTCTGCGAGCGGTCGCTGTTACGAGATACCGCGTGCAAATAGAAAAGAGCGGATCGGCAAGTGCCTTTCCGCTCTTTTGCTGTTGTGAACCGTACGGGACTATTTATCGTCGTCTTTGTCGGCGTCCTTGTCATCGGTCGTGGCGGCGGGCGGCGGAGGTGCAGCACCGGCTTCGATGGTGACGGCGACGGACTTGCTGTCTTTCTTTTCGCCCTTTTCATCGAGGAAATCGGCCATGACGGTGTACTTGCCGGCCGGAGCGCCCATCGGAAGCGGAAGCGAATATGCTGCTGTTCCGCTGCCCGGCAGATCGATCTTTACTTCGCTGCCCGTAACGACCTTGCCGCTGGGGTCGGTCAACCAGATCTTGGTCGTCGTCTTGCTAATGCTGCCGGTGATGACGGCATTGGCGTAAAGCGTTTCGCCACCCTTAAAGGTGGTCGATTCGGTTTTGCCCTCTTTGTCCTTCGAGGTCTTAAAGCTGCTCATGGTTGCGGTCGAAAAGCTGCAGGCGGATGCGACGGCGATGGCGGCGATAGTCAGAAAAATAAAAAACTTGGTCTTCACAATAGATTCTCCTTCTTAGTTGAAAAAATAGGGAAATGATCCCAAAAGATTATGGATTTTACGGAGAATAGCTTGCCGCCGACCGTATGTCAAAGTGATAGGAGTATAATGACGCTAATTTTTGCTTTGGCTTGCGAGAATTCGCCCCAAAGCAGATAATCTTTTTCATATGAATTGGCTCGAAAATGGTGAATTGATGGCGGCGATCGGAGAGTTTCTTTCCGAGGATATCGGCCGCGGCGACATTACGACCAAGGCGACCGTCCCGCCGGATACCCGCGGAATGGGTCGATTTCTGGCAAAGGAATATCTTGTGCTGTGCGGGCTGGATGTAGCCGAAGCTGTTTTCTTTCACCTTGACCCGGACAATGCCGAGATCGAGACCACATTCAATGAGGGCGACGAGGTCGAAGAGGGTACCGTCTTTGCCACGCTCAAGGGCTACGCTGACGTATTGTTGGTCGGCGAGCGTACCGCACTTAATCTGATCCAGCGACTGAGCGGCATCGCTACACTTACGCGGCAGTACGTCAAGGCGGTCGAGGGAACTGGCGCCGCGATCGTCGATACCCGCAAGACCACGCCCGGCCTGCGAATGCTCGAAAAGTATGCCGTCACGGTTGGCGGCGGCAAAAATCACCGAATGGGGCTCGATGACGGTGTTTTGATCAAGGACAACCATATCGCTCTCGCCGGCGGTATCACCGAGGCAGTGCAGGCTGCCAAGCGAAGTGTCGGCCACCTTCACAAGATCGAGGTGGAAATTACCAATTGGGCCCAACTCCGTGAGGCGATGCTTGCCGGTGCCGAAATAGTGATGCTCGATAACCAAACCCCCGAAGAAGCAGCAAAACTTGTCGGCATGGCCCGTGACATTAATCCTTCGGTCCTGATCGAGGCCTCCGGCGGCATGGATCTCGACCGTGTTCGTTCCTATGCCGAAGCCGGTGTCGATCTGATCTCGGTCGGCCGGTTGACCCATTCGGCAAGGGCGGTGGATATTTCGTTCAAGATACAGATCGCCTGAACGATCAGGTGACGTCCGGTTTGGGCGGTTCTGTCAACGCCAGCATTTCGATGTCCGGTTTGGGAAACGGCGCGTAGTGTATTACCAGGCCTGATACGATAAGTGCGACGGTGCAAGCGATGCCGCCTTCGATCCCGTAAGTTTCGCCCGTCAGCCAGAGCGGGCCCGAGTCGATCTCCTTCATAAGCGGCATCGTGACCAGATCGTGCATTCCGCTGACCTCGATCCCAAAAACCGAACCCTGGGCGAAATTCCACATCAAATGTAATCCCCAGACGAACCATAGGTCACGGGTCTTGAGGTACGCGACCCCGAACCAAATACCGGCGATTACCGTGTTTATGGTCGATATCGTTCCCGCGTTCGGATTTCCTGCGTGGACCGCCCCAAAAAAGACCGACGTGATCCCGATCGCGAGCGGGGCAAGGCCGGACCGGGCGAATGTTTGGAGGATATAGCCGCGGAATAATGCTTCCTCAAATGCAGATGCCGCTGCGAAAACCAAGAAAGACGAGATCAGCGATACAAATAGAGCCCGCCAGCCGCCGGAACCGTTCAGCTCAAATTTCATGCCGCCGAAGATCATCGCGATCCCAACGGCTAAGCCTAGTGTTGCAAAGCCGAGGACATTGCCGGAAATGAAATTGACGAACCAGTGCCGTGAAAATGCGGCTCCCAGTGCCTTGTAAGGCAAGTCTTCAAGCAGTTTTCCACACGCCCAACCGACAAGCAATGCTGGCACGAGCGAAATAAATCCGTTTGCGACCAGAAACAGCGAGGCCCACGATCTCATCTCAATTCCCACCGAGTTGAGTGCGGCATAGCCCACAGTGCCAGATATCAGTGCGGTCACTCTAAACGCAAATACAAAAACGAGTGCCCGCCAGCCGCTCCGCAGGCGGCCGTCCGGGCCATAAAATATCGAGGTTAAGGACTTCAAGCGTTTTGATGATAGCGAAATCGGACACGACGGGCAAAAGCGGGCTCGGACTTTTGTGTTTATGCTAAAATTGGCCAAAGAAATGGCCGATTCATCACCGCAAAAACCAAAGCGAAAGGTACCCTGGGTCCTTGGCCTGGTCGTTCTCTCGTTGCTAGGATTTTTGGTGCTACTGCAGTCATCGAATCTCTGGAAGACCTTTTCGGCGGAAACGGCCAGTGACACTTTGCTGCTATACGCTCTCTCTTCGCTGAATTTCGTCGCGTTCATAGTTTTTGGTTTTATCTTTTTGCGAAGTATCGCAAAGTTGATCCGCGAGCGCCGCGAGTTCCAAGTCGGTTCCCGGATAAAAACCCGGCTATTGGGCTATTTCTTCATTGTCAGTTTGCTGCCGATCATCGCGATGGCCGGATTTTCGTATCTGTATATGAATCGCGCTCTCGAAAGGTGGTTCACGCAGATACCGGAAAACGTCGTACGTCAGGCGCGCGAGGTCCAAAGTCAGTCTATCGCGGACCGCACCTCCAGGCTCGACGATGCGGCCAGAATGTTGGCAGCACTTATCGAGCGTGACCGGCCGACCGAGGCGGAACTTGCTCGGATCGCCGGCGCCGGTAAACTCGCTCACATCGAGGTGCTTTCTAAAGACAATCAAACGATAACCTCCTTTGACCGCGACGTTGCCCCCGATCAGCGTGCCGAACTGGATTCGATGATCGGCCTGATCCGATCGGGCCGCCTCGATGAGCAGCAGTTGAGGGACGGTCTCGGGTTCGATGCCGCGATCGCACCGATGTCCGGCGATCGTAAGCTGATGATCATCCCGGACCCCTTCGGCGGCCTCAATGTCGGACAGATCGTCGAGAATTCTCTTTTGGAATTCGACCGGCTCAAAGAAAAGCAGGTGAATGTCCGTCTTGTCAGTCTGCTTACGCTTGGGGTCCTCACATTCCTCCTGATCTTTGCCTCGTCTTGGATCGCGTTCTATATCGCACGCGGACTGACCGTTCCGATCAAGGCTCTGGCCGAAGGTGCAGACGAGATCGCCCGTGGTAATCTCGGGTTTCACGTTGACACATTTGCCGAGGACGAACTCGCATTGCTCGTCTCGGCATTCAATGAGATGTCGGCCCGGCTCAAGGCGAATTCGACCGAGCTGACCCAGCGACAACGGTACATCGAAACGGTTGTCGCAACGCTGCCGAACGGGGTGATCTCTTTTGACCGCGGTGGGCTGGTCGGAACGATCAATCCGGCGGCGATGTCGATCCTGAATCTCGAAGAAGCGGACTATGCCGGTGTTGAGGTTGACCGCATAGTCCGTGACGAGGACCTGCCGATACTCGAGCGCCTCTTGGCGCGGGCTAAACGTGTCGGTCGAGCCTCCGAGCAGACGGTGTTGAAGCGCTCGCAACGCGATGGCGATAGCGAGGCTCAATCCGATCTTCCGGTGGTGCTTACCGCGGCCGCTTTGCCTGACGACAATGGCGTCGTACTGGTGATCGAGGACCTTTCGGAACTTATCAGTGCGCAGAGGGCGTCTGCCTGGCAGGAGGTTGCCAGACGAATGGCCCATGAGATAAAAAATCCGCTTACACCGATCCAACTCTCGGCCGAACGGATCGCCAAGAAATGTGTCGAAACACCACTTGTAATTGACGCCGAAACTGCGATCCATTCGAGCGTCAGCCCCGAACAGGCCCGCAGGATAGTCAAGGAAGGTACGGACACCATTCTTCGCGAGGTCGAGAGCCTCAAATCGATGGTCGATGAATTTTCGCGATTCGCCCGCCTGCCGACGGCCAAACTCGAACCGTGCGGGATCAACGAGATCGTGCGGCAGTCGCTCTCGATGTATCAGGATCGCGTTGCCGGCCTTGCGATGAGCGCCGATCTGGCCGACGATCTGCCCCAGATCTCGGCCGATGCCGAGCAGTTGAAGAGAGTTTTTGTTAACCTGATACAGAACTCGATCGAGGCCTTTCCGGCCGGGTCGACAGATCGCCGGATCAGTATCTCGACGCGGTACGAGACGGCCAGAGATCTCGTCGTGGCCGAGGTCTCCGACAACGGGAACGGAATTCCGCTGAGCGATATTCAAAAGCTGTTTCAGCCTTACTTTTCGACAAAAGGCAGGGGCACCGGACTTGGGCTTGCGATCGTGCAGCGTATTATCGGTGAGCATCAGGGCAAGATCAAGGTAGCGGCCAACCAGCCTCGGGGTGCAAAATTTATTATCGAATTGCCGACTATCGGATAGATTTCTAATGATTAATTCAGTACTGATCGTTGACGATGAACCAGGTATCCGCGAAACCCTGAGCGGTGTGCTCGAGGACGAGGGGCTCGAGGTGGCGACCTGCTCATCCGGCGAGGAATGTCTTGAGATCGTCCGTCGAACGGACTTTGGATGTATTTTGCTCGACATTTGGCTTGGGCCAGGAATTGACGGCCTCGAGACGCTGCAGCGATTAAAGTCCGAGGGCGTCGGGGCGTCGGTCGTAATGATATCGGGACATGGCAACATAGAAACCGCCGTTCGATCGACCAAACTCGGTGCGTACGATTTTGTCGAAAAGCCTCTTAGTCTCGAGCGAACGGTACTGACGGTAAAGAACGCCATTCGCCAATACCAACTCGAGCAAACTAACGCTCAACTCAGGACCGAGCTTGCCGAACAATATGTCATGGTCGGCGAGTCGGTTGCCATGCGGGCACTCCGCAAGCAGATCTCGATCGTTGCTCCTTCAGATGGACGCGTTTTGATCTCGGGCGAAAGCGGCACGGGCAAAGAGCTGGTCGCGAGGGCGATCCACGCTCAGTCAAAACGCAAAAATTCGGCCTTTGTCGAGATCAATTCAGCCGCAATACCCGAAGAACTGGTCGAGTCCGAGCTCTTTGGACACGCAAAGGGTGCATTCTCCGGGGCGATGAAAGCGAAAAAGGGCAAATTCGAGATCGCCGACGGAGCAACGCTCTTCCTTGACGAGATCGGTGATATGTCGCCCCGGGTTCAGGCCAAAATGCTCCGTGTTCTCGAGGAGCAGCGGTTCGAACCGGTGGGCAGCAATTCGCCCGTGACCGTCGACGTACGGGTCATTTCTGCAACGAACAAGCCTCTTGACGCCCTGATCGAAAGCGGCACGTTCAGATCCGATCTCTTTTACCGGCTGAACGTGATCCCTTTCCAAATACCGCCGCTCCGCGAACGTCCCGAGGATATTCCGCTTTTGGTCGAGCACTTCAATCGAAGGTTCTCGGCCGATTACGGCAAACGCCCGAAGACCTTTGACGAGGCCGCTTTGGACATTCTTCGGTCAAACATTTGGCTCGGCAACGTTCGAGAGCTAAAGAACACCATCGAAAGGGTCGTGATCATGTCGTCGAAAGAAGTCATTACCCCCTCGGAGCTCCCGGAAATGGAAACGGCGAATGAACAACCTGCAATAAGCTTTAGGTTTCAGACGTTCAAAGACGCGACCGACGCTTATCAACGCGAATTTATCCAGCATAAACTAGCTCAGTTCGACGGCAATGTCGCTCGTGCTGCCGACGACATGGGCGTCGATCGCAGCCATTTGTACCGCCGAATGCGAAATCTCGGTATCAAATGATCTCACTCCGGTTGCCGGGCTGTTCCAAATTGCTTGATTTGTTCCAAATTGCCCGTGAACGGCTTTGTGCCGGTAACCCGTGTGTGTGCAATGGGTTACGGGCATTTGCTGTCTCAAATTCCCGTTAGCCGTTGCGACGACCACTTTTGTGCCTGTAAACCGTGTGTGTACAATGGTTTACCGTTGATCCCTGTTCCAAATTAAATTTTAAATTTGAGACAGGTTAAGTCCTTTATCCGACGACTTTAACCCCCGTTTTTGTCTCAAATTTCGCACGTGAGCAGATCTTGTCCCATTTTTCACCACCTCAGCGCGCGCACGTTCCCGATCTGTGATCTTCTATTCGCGATTCACGGGTCACGATCTTCGTTCCACTCTTCCCGGCTTGCCCCATTTTCGACTACCTCAGCGCGCGCACATTCCCGATCTGTGATCTTCTATTCGCGATTCACGGTTCACGATCTTCGTTCCACTCTTCCCGGCTTGTCCCATTTTCGACTACCTCAGCGCGCGCACATTCCCGATCCGCGATCTTCCATTCACGATTTACGATTCACCATTCACGCCCTACTTTTTCATCATAACACAAATTGCACAGATACGGTAGTGTTGCACAGATGGTATATTACTGCCGTATGCCAATTACTATCTGTCGATCACGAGGGGCGGTCCCGAAGAAAATCCTTTACAAGTTGCGGCTATCGGTTCACAATGCCCGATATGCCCCACGCCTCCCGACGATCTTCAGCAGTTCGAGACTACTCGATCCGTGTCTCCGCGGGCGGTATGTGGAGAACAGATAAAGGTACTTGCGAAGCGGAGTAATTTATGAAATGCAGATTTCTACTATTTTTGAGTTTGGGTGCGGTTTTGCTGGTTAGCATTACTGCTCTTCCTCAGTCTGATCGTAAGGCCGCCGGTTTCGACAAATCTATGGAAGTTGTAGTTGAGGGGCAGGTTGTAGACGAAAGTGGGCGACCCGTTTCAGGTGCGTATGTCCGGATCGTTTGGCAATGCATGTCATGTCCTGATCAACTATTTCCGGGGCAGCACACACTCGAACAAGGTTCGTTTCGGTTGATGGCGGATAAGGCGTCATTGCCGATCACCGTATTCATCGATGACTATCTGCCAAAGGGATACTGGGCTCCGCTCTCGTATGTTCCGGACGAAAAAAGAGCCCGCTTCGCCCCATTGCGCGGAATCCGTCTAAAGCGGTCAGGTTCTGCGTTGCGAATGGGAACCATCACGATCCCATATCGGTACGGGTTCGCCGAGATCGATCTTAAGGCAGAGGGCGAGTATCATCCCATAGACGCGGCTGTCATCGACGTAGATCTCGAGATCTTCGACGAACGCGGAGAGCTGGTCGACAGCGGGACGGTGCCTCGAACGGTTCTTGTCGAAGGCGACGGCAAATTGAAACTTGCACTACCCGTCAGCAGTCATGTCTCAACTTGGAGGCTCAGGCTCACCTGCACAGACAAAAGCGGACGATCAATTGTTTTCAATCATTTGGTGAAACTGAAACAAAAGGAATGCAAAAGGATAACCCAAGTCCTTGGTGGAACGGGAGCAACACCGTGTATGACAAATCAATCGGCGGCATGGTGACTGGCGATCGCACTTTCACTTTAGCGGTTGGGCCTAAGCTATGACCATTCTCAATCGGAACGACCAGAACCGGGCCTGATGTTATCAAGACGGTTTCTCGAGACATCGGGTTGGGATCGATGTTGGCGGACAAGGAACTTGCTCATTGACAGTCGAAACCGTTATGAGATTGCACATTGGAGTTGATCGGGAATCGTGAATCGGGAATAGGGAATCGGGAATAGGGAATCGGGAATCGTGAACGGACGTGGAGATCCAGCGGCCGCAAAAAAGCTGCCTGGAGATATTTCCGGCAGCCGTTTCAAATATGGTTTTCGGCCCAAAGGGCTTAGGATTCGCGCGAGTCTTGCCGAACCGCGTACAGCGAATATTCGGTGCCGGGTTTCTTAGGCGGCGGATTGTCTCGCGGCGGTGCTCGAAGCTACTTCGTGACCGGGAAGCCTCGCTTGATCATCAGTGCGTCGACATTTGGGTCGCGGCCGCGGAAATTGCGGTATGCCTCAGCCGGGTCGATGGTGTTACCGACCGAAAAAATGAAATCCTTGAGGCGTTTACCGACCTTTTTGTCGTAAGGGCCGCCCGCCTCGGTAAATGCACCGTAAGCGTCCGCGGTTAGAACGTCCGACCAAAGGTAGCTGTAGTAGCCCGCTGAGTAACCGTCATTTGCAAAAATATGCCCAAACTGCGGAGTGCGGTGCCGCATAACGATCTCATTGGGCATCCCCAGCGCGGCGAGAGTCTCTTTTTCAAAAGCGTCGGGGTCGATCTTCTTCGCTCCGGCGAGATGCAGCTTCATATCGACGAGGGCACTGGCGAGGTATTCGGTCGTCTCAAATCCCTGATTGAAAGTGCCGGCCTTTTCGATCTTATCGACCAGTGATTGCGGGATCGGTTTGCCGGTCTGATAGTGGAGTGCAAATTTCTGCAGCACTTCGGGTGTCGACATCCAGTGTTCCATCAATTGCGAAGGGAACTCGACATAATCGCGGGCAACATTGGTTCCCGACAATGTCGGGTAAGTGACGTTGGACGAGAGCCCGTGCAGTGCATGGCCAAATTCGTGAAACATCGTCTCGGCATCATCCCACGAGATAAGGACCGCCTCGCCGGGTTTGCCCTTCACAAAATTAGAGTTGTTTGAAACTATCGTCGTGACCTCGCCGTCCATTCGGTTCTGCGAGCGATACGCGTTCATCCATGCACCGGAACGCTTGCCGTCGCGGGCATACGGGTCGAAATACCACATTCCGATGTGCTTACCGGTCGATCTGCTCTTGACCTCGTAAACGGTGACGTCCGGATGGAAGACCGGTACGCCGCTGACCGGAGAGAATGAAAAATCGAATATCTCGCCCGCGACCCAAAACATCGCTTCGCGGATCTTGTCGAGCTGGAGATACGGCTTGACCTCGTTTTGATCGAGATCGTACTTGGCCTTGCGGACCTTTTCGGCATAGTAGCGGTAGTCCCACGCTTCGATCTTGATCTTGGCACCTTCCTTATCGGCAAGCGCCTGCATATCAGCGACCTCTTCTTTGACCCTCGCGATGGCGGCCGGCCAAACGCCTTCCATCAGTTTCATCGCGTTTTCGGGCGTCTTCGCCATCTGCGGCTCCAAACGCCAGTGTGCATGCGTCTCGTAACCGAGCAATCGGGCACGTTCGGCACGCAATTGGAGGATCTCAGGGATGATGCCGTTGTTGTCGCGGGCGTCACCGTTATCGCCGCGGTTGATGAACATCTTGAATGCCTTCTCCCGCAGGTCGCGACGGTCCGAATAGGTCAGGAAAGGGTCGATCGACGATCGCGTATTACGGATCATCCATTGGCCCGGCTTGCCCTTTGCGGCCGCGGCCGCGGCTGCCGAGTCCTTAAGCGACTGCGGCAGGCCGGCAAGGTCGGCTTCCGACGTCAAGGTAAGGCTGAGCTGGCCCTCGTCGCCTAAAAGGTTCTGACTGAACTTTGTAAACAGGCCGGCGAGCTTTTGATTGATCTCGGCGAGCCTTGCCTTGTCGGCAGGTGCGAGTTTTGCTCCTTGTCGGACAAAATCAGTATAGTATTTCCAAACCAGCCGATATCTTTCACCGCGAACGGCACGTTTCTTTGATTCGTTTTGATAGACCGCCTCGATCAGTTTGAACAGCTTCGCGTTCTGGGTGATCTTGTCACCGTGCGCCGCCATTTTCGGCTCCATCTCGGTCTGGATCGGTTCGAATTCATCCGAGCTCATATTGGTCGCCCATATTCCAT